>CANQYR010000073.1 GCA_947628125.1 uncultured Bacilli bacterium | reverse complement strand
GCTCAGTTGGATAGAGCAATCGCCTTCTAAGCGATCGGTCGAGAGTTCGAATCTCCCCAAGAACACCAGATTGATAATAACGGCTTGTAAAAAAGTCGTTTTTATGTTATTGTGAATATACAAAATTAAATGTTCCTAATACTTTTATTAAATTATAGAAATATCCACAATTTCTTGTTAAAAAAATACTTATGGAGGTTACAAATGATAATTAGAAAAGCCAGTTATAATGATGTAGAAACATTAAATAATTTTTTAACCCTTTTAATAAGAGATGAAAAACAATATGATCCAGGAATTAATGAAAACTTTACAGTCACCAATATGTACGAAAATTATATTGAAGACTCTAATAAACTACTTATCGTTGCCGAAGAAAATAAAAAAGTTGTAGGTTATTTATATGGCACAATCAAACCAAAAGACGATACATATAAATACACCATTGCCAAATTAGATGCCTTATATATTGATAGTAATTATCGTAATAAAAAAATAGCCACATCTTTAATAGAAAATTTTAAAAAATGGGCCATCGAAAAAAATGCCCATAAAATAGAAGTAAATGTTTTAAGTAATAATATCAAAGCTAAACGTTTATATGAAAAAAACAATTTTAAAACCGTAAGTGAAACTTTAAATATTACTATAAAAGATTAAACTCTTTTATTTTTTATTGTACTTTCTAAATCTAAATTACCTTTAAAATCATCATTTTTTGTAAAAAAATATTTTATTTTATTTTTAATTTTTTTCCTTTCCTCATTTATCATTTCCAAAGGTGTTTTAACATCAATATTTCCGACCATAATCAAATCTAATTTATTACTTAAAATTCTTTTATAATACTCCATACCAGATATTGAAGAAACATACTCTTTTCCCACTTTCCTAGCATCAGTATACTCCTCTTTTCTTTTCAAATAAAAATAAAAACTATCAAAATATCTCTTTAGATTTTCTAAATTAGCCTCAAAATAACCATATCTTATAATATAATTAGCTAATTTTTTCCCTGTTTCATCTAAATTAAAAAAATAACCAGGATGAGGAGTTGCCCTTCTAACACCATATCTTTCCTCTTCAAAATAACGTTCAAATCTATTTTCTTCCTTTAAAGTAAACTGCCTAAAAGTTGGATCCAATATAAAAGGCTTTTTCACAATTTTCCCGTTTAACATTGTTGGAATATTAACCATACATAATTGATGAATTTTATCCGTCCCAAAAATATCACCAATATTAAAGACAATTCTCTCTAACCCCATCTTTTCTAAAAACTTATCATTAACACTAGCGGATAAAGAACACTTATTTTTATAAGAAGATGTTAAAGCATCATCAAAAGGTAATAAAACCGATGACCTAGCATAATAAGTAACATAATTTAAAAACAAAGAAATATACTTACTTGGAATATAACCATTCTTTTTCAAAAACGCCTCCAAAAGTGCCACATCTTTAATATCAATATCATCATTATATATTAAAGCATCAAAAATAAATTCATTCTTCTCAGTATCATCAAATTTTTTATATAACATAAATATTACCACCTAACATTACACTTTAAATTTCGTTTCAAATACATCGCGTCATCTTCACTTATCTCTTTAAACTCATAATATTCACCATCTTTAGCTAAAGAATAATAAACATTAAAACCATCAACCAAAAATTCATACACAGTTACAAATATCCAAGCATAAGAAGGTAAATACAAAGAATACTTAACATTATTTTTCTTTTCAACATTACTAAGTAATATCATCATCAAATAATTTAAATAATACTTAGCATCACCATATTCCCGAAAATGATGTTTTGAAAACAAAGCATTAATTTCACAAATCTTGCTTAAAATATTTTCATCCTTTAATTTTTTCTTTATATCCCCTAAAACATATTCAAAATATTGATCATGAACATAACCCAATCTCTCATCAAGATTTTGCAAATCAGCATTTAAAAAGCCATCAAAATGATAATTAAACCCTAAACTAGATAAACCTACTTTACACCTTGCTAAATCATTAGATAAACAAGCATCTAAAATAAGACCATCTTTAACATCAACCCTGCAAAAAGAATGCGTAGGGCCTTCCTTAATATCACACTTAACATTCAAAAAAAGGGAACATAATTTTTGCATCAATCTACTCCAAGATGTACAAACAACATTAAAAGTTTGGACATTTCGTAAATCAATATTTAAATCCAAAATACTTTCTCGAACATCATAAGATAAATCATCACGATAGCCCAAGCCAAACCTACTATCGTAAGAAAAAAACTCACAACTTTTTAAATACAAAAATCTTATTTTTTCCTCCAAAGTAAATTCAGGATCAAAATCATTTTCAATCAAAGATAAAATGTCCATAACAAATCCCCCATTAAAATAATTATACTTCTTTTGCCATCATTTGCAAATAAAAACCTTAGTGTTTCACTAAGATTAATAGCTTAATACAAATGGGTTATCTGCTGAACCATAATCTGGAGCATCATTTGGAACTATTGCTACATCACTTTTTAGATATAAAGTAGGACGCACAGCATTACCAATTCGAGCATCAGAGCCGAGCACATAACCATCGGGGTAGACACGGAACACATTGTAAGCGCGCAACGAATCAGGCGCTGGGGTCATTGTCCATTGGCTATCACCATATAGCCAATCATATGCCATACAACTATCACTATTGTATAAATATGTTGATTTTCCTAAACATGTTTCTCTTACATCACCACCTACGGCATATCCATAATCACTTGGGTACATTAAGCCTATTTTTCCGGTCCATGTTGTTGTTCTGTCTACATCATCATTACAAGTACTTTTACCACTTGACTGACACCCTTCCTTTCCATTATAATCACTTTGCTCTGCCTCATACATATATTTCGCTGTTGTTAATAATATATTATATGATGCTGGCACTGTTCCTGTATTCCACTTTACACTTGCTATCATATTCCTTACTTCTTCTCTTATTCCCACATTTGGCCAATCAGGGCAGGTTTCTGTAGCTTGTTTATAATCCCTAAAACATGCGTTTAATCCTGAGCTTCTATTTAAATATTCATTATTTAATACTTTCTCTATAGTTGCTTCGCTCCATTCATTCACTCCATAACCATCATTTACCCATGATGTAGAGCTATCCCAGGAATAATTTTTTTCAAATTTGTCTCTTATTATTTTTAAATGAGATCCTGTTGTTTCAATATTTTTTCCATCTTCACTTACTTCGGTTACATTATTCATAGCCCCTATAATTCGCCATGTCTCACAGGTATCTTTGCTTGGTTCAACATCTTTTTCACAATTAAATAATACATAGTTTTTTGGATCACTTCCAATAAACCTTAAATTAGTATCCCCTGTATCATCATAAGTAAGTTCATCTGATCTTGTGGTTTGTAAATTTTCTAAATATGTTGTTGCAATTTCATTTCTTATTCCTGTATAACTTGCATTTACAGTTATTTTTCCTTTCCATGTTGCTTCTGTTGTTGCACTATTTAATGGAGTCTTTTCATCCATCCATATATATAAGTCAAATTCTTTTGTCTCATTTGCTTTTAAAGTTAAATTATATAAAATGTAAGCATTTTCTGACTCTTCTATTACTTTCTTATCATTTATTTCATGACTTTTTAATTTATAGCTTTCTTTGGATAATAATGTTTTTTCACTATCTTTTAAAGCTATATCGATGTAGTCATCGGATAAAGCTTTTATTCCTTCTATTTTTACTGTCTCTAAATTTATAGTGGCTTTGACATCTGTTTCACATACATTTTCAATACTAAAGTGATATGGTGTTCCTTCTTCAAAATAAGTCTTTAATTCACTTTTACTTAAAGGATATGCACTTGGTAAATTTATATCATTATTATCTGTATAGGTTATTTCAAAACAATCAGTTTTAACTACATTTTTAGTTGTTTGTCTTGCTGTAAATATCCAGTAAGCATAAGTTATCCCAATTGTCACTATTATTGCGCCTATTATTATTAATATACTTAATATTAATTTTTTATCTTTCTTTTCCATTTTATTATCACTTATCCTTCATACTCTAGTTCATACGGATGATCAATACTTCCATAATCTTCATAATCTCTATCTACTATTTTAACATTACTTTTTAAGTATAATGTTGGACGGATGGCTTTAGCATTGCAAGCGCCGTCGTTGGACACATGCCCACTTGAGCTAACATAGAACACACTGGTAGCACTCTCTGAATTAGGCAGTGGTGTTATGGTCCATTGATGATTATTTATATCTCGTAACCAATTATACGTCATACAATTATCACTATTATATGTATTCATTGATTTTTTTAAACATGTCTCTCTAACTTCTGTTCCTACGGCATAGCCAAAATCACTTGGATACATTAAGCCCACTTTTCCGATCCATGTTGTTGTTCTTGTGACGTTGTCACTGCAAGTGTCTCCTCCACTTGCCTGACATTGTTCTTTTCCTGTATGATTACTTCGCTCTGCCTCATACATATAACTTGCTGTTGTTAAATTTTTATTTTCATAATAGTCTACTGCCATTGTTCCAGTATTCCATTTTACATTGGCTATTATATTTCTTGTTTCATCTCTTATTCCTATATTTGCCCAATCTGGACATGTTTCTGTAGAATTACTAGAATTTTTATAACATAAATTTGATCCTGCACGTCTATACAAATATTCATCACTTAACACTTTTTCTATATCTGCTTCGCTCCATTCATTAACTCCAGCACCTCTATTTGCTGCTGAGCTATCCCAGGAATAGCCTTTTTCAAATCTATCTCTTATTATTTTTATATGTGTTCCTTTTGTTTCTTTGTTTTGACCATCTTCACTTACTTCAGTTACATTATTCATTACTCC
>CANQYR010000072.1 GCA_947628125.1 uncultured Bacilli bacterium | reverse complement strand
TCCCATTTTACTGTCGCGCCATTATCACACTCTGATCTAATATATACAGCTCCACTTTCTTTTAAAGGTATTGTATCAAGTTTTTGATTGCCATTATAAAAAGCAAATTCTGTACTTCCACCAAAATCACTACTTAAAACCTTATCTTGATACCTTCCATAACTTTGATACCCAAACAAACCATAACTTAACATACAAATAAAAACTAACAAAAAAACAAAACTTCGCCTAACCATTACCCTTTTCTTGACACAAATCCCTCGCCTCATCACATTACCCTATCCTTTCTTATCTCATTATACCACACTTGTGCGTATTTAGTGAAGTTTATTTAAATTTTTTCATTTATCATAGAAAATAAGTCTTAAGGTGATTTATTAATGTATGAAAATAGACTAAAAATTTTAAAAAACGAAAAAAACTTAAAATCAATGGAACTAGCCAAAAAATTCAATATAGCTCCATCAACATACTCCGAATGGGAACACAACAAAATACCCATTCCCACCATAAGACTAATTGAAATAGCAAACTATTTTGAAATCAACATTGACTACCTACTTAAACTAACTAACCAAAGAATAAAAATCAAAACCACTAATCAACCTAACCTTAAAGAAATAGGTAAAAGAATAAAACAAATAAGAAACGACCTAAACCTAAGCCTGCGCGCAATGGGAGAAAAACTAAACAGCTCCTACACCGCCCTAGGTAGCTACGAACGAGGCGAAAAATTAATACAAAGCGAAACACTATTAGCCATCGCCCAAATAAATAATAACTCCATCGACTACATCCTAAACAGAAGCAAAGAAAAAGAGTTATCAAAAACTCCTAATCAATATCAATATACTTCTTAGCTTTCTCTTCACTTGTTGTAAGCTTCTTTGGAATACTAATACTTAATATTCCATTTTTAAATGATGCCTTGATCTCATCTTCAGTAACATCATCGCCAACATAAAAGCTTCTCCTAAAATCACCTTCATAACGCTCACGACGAATGTACTTACCTTTCTTAGAATCATCATTGTTCTTAGACGTCTTCGCATGAATCTCTAAATAACCATCAAGAATAGAAATCTTAATGTCACCCTTATCAAAACCTGGAAGATCAACCACTAACTCATAACCATCATCATGCTCCTTAATATCTGTCTTCATCACCCGGTTATCTAAAAACATTGAATCCCCAAAAAAATCATCAAACAAATCAAAGTTGCTTTTTCTAGGTACTAACATCATAAATTATCACTTTCCTTTCATAAAATAATAATAGTACCATTTTTAGCATTTGTCAATAGCGAGTGCTAACAAATTTTGTCGAATAAACGTAAAAAAAAATCCTATTCAGGATTTTCAGTTTTTTCATACTCAGCAAAAATTGCATCCTCAAAAGCTTTTCTAACTTCTGGGTTAATTGGATGACAAACATCCTTATACTCACCACTTGCAGTCTTTCTACTTGGCATAGCAATGAAAAGTCCGTTGTCGCCTTCAATAATTCGTATATCATGAATAGCAAAAGATTCATCAATCAAAACCGAAGCAATTCCCTTCAATCTTGAATTCTCTTTCGTAATCTTACGAACATTTACCGATGATATTTTCATATACACTCCTCCTATATCAATTTATATCTTTATTTTATAGCAAAATTTACCATATTTCAAGTATTTTAAATAGGTTTTATAACTATATCACCAATTATCACATCCGCATAATTAAAACTCTTCACCCCACCATCAATCAAAACCGTAAAAACATATGGATAAATTGCCGAAATAACACCCTCATAACAATAACTCTTATTACGCATACCATAAACATTAATAACAACCCTTTTGTTTAATAAACGCGCAATATCATCCCGAACTAAATCTAAATTCAAACAAATCCCCCTTATCTTGGAAACCCAACATACATCATACCATTACTCTTAATCCCACCAATACCACTCGCACCATACTTAGTCTTAGCCAAAAGCGAAACCAAATCAATCTCCTTCGTTCGCTCACTCATCGCAATAACAGTAGCAATAATAGCCGGATCCAAACAATGAATATTTATCCTTTTAGGACTAGAAGCAAAATTAGCACCCGCCCTTATCAGCTCCTCATAATGACTTTGACAAGCACCCGCGATGATAATAAGCTTCTCATGACTCTTCTCAAACTTCCTAGCCTCCTTAACCGCCTTAACAAACGACAAAGAATTACGATAACTTAAAACATCACTCTTACTACCCTTCTTTGGATAATATGCATCATGACCCGTAATTATTACAATATCCGGCTGATACTCATTAAGTAAACCATTAATCTCCTTATAAACATCCTTCTCACCAATCTTTAAACCAACAACCTTCACCCGGTTCTTCTTGTAAAACTTTATACACCGCTCCAAATACTCCTCATCAGCATCAATATGCAAAACCTTACCAGGCATATAAAAAAACTCACCACGATCATCATGAAAATCTAAACCCAAATCAATATCATCACTTACTTCCCTGTCCAAACTCTCATACAACTTCAAATCCTCCAAAGGCGCATCAGCATATAACCTAACCTGCACTCCCTTTAAATACGCCACCTGATTTTTCACCTTAATAATCTTAAAAACAATATCATGTTTATAACTAAAACGCGTCACTAAATTACCCACATAAAACATAAACATCGCCCATAAAATATTATGAAAAGAATAAAAAAAAATTACTTTTCAGTAATACTTTTAAACATCTGAACAAACAAATCATAACTAATCTGCTCCGCCCGAACATTCTCATCAAAACCAAAATCCCTTAAAATAGGATACACATACTTAAATAAACAACCCAAATTATTCTTAAGCGTCTTTCGCTTATGACTAAAAGCCTTGGAGACAAAAGCCAGAAAATCATCATGATTAATATCAGCCAAAACTTCCTTCCTATCTAAAGAAATAACAGAACTAACAACATTAGGAACCGGCTCAAAACAACTAGCATCAACATCAAATAACCGATGAACCAAATAATACTGATTTAAAAAAACCGTAAAATAACCATAACCCTTACTACCACTTTGCGCACTAAACCTTAAAGCCACTTCCTTTTGCACCAATAAAACCATCTTCAAAGGCACAATAAACCTTAAAATATGCTCAATAATAGCCGTCGTAATATAATAAGGCAAATTAGCCACCACATAAACATTCTCATAAGCCTTCAAAAAATTCAAATCACTACCCAAAAAATCCTCATAATAAACTTCCAAATTAGAAAACTTATCCAAATACCTCTTCATCCGCGTATCAATCTCATACGCCACAACTAGGCAAGGCTTCATAACCAAATACTTAGTAAGCGCCCCCATACCCGGACCAATTTCTAAAATCACCGAATTAAAAGAAACCTCAACCGCATCAGATATTCTCTTAAGCACAACTTCATCACGCAAAAAATTTTGCCCTAAACTCTTCCTAGCCTTCATTTACCCATCCATTTCTAATTAAAATTAACTTTCCTTATAAAAGTTTATCACAGACAATAAAAAAAAGCAAAATTAATCACTTAACCTTGCAAAACAATCCAAAACATTCTTGTTAGTTATCAAACTTAAACGCACCAAAGAAATACCAGCATTTAAAGCAATAAAACAAGCAATATCATAAATATACTTAGGCGCGTTTTCACTCCCCCTATAAGGAACAGGCGCTAAATAAGGACTATCAGTTTCTAGTATAATATCTGAAACTATATCCTTAATAATTTCCTTCAAATGACAATTCTTAAAAGTAACAACCCCATTAATACCAAGCTTATACCCTAAACCAATATATATTTTCGCTACCTCATAACTTAAAGAAAAAGAATGAATAACACCCTTAACTAAAGGAAACTCCTTTAAAACATTAATAGTATCCATCGTTGCATCCCGACTATGAATAACAACCGGTAAATGCTTATCAGAAGCAATTTGCATCTGCTTCCTAAATAAAGCTAACTGAGCATCCTTATCAAAACCCTCATAATGATAATCAAGACCAATCTCCCCAATACCTATAACCTTATCATCCAAAACATGTGACTTTAAAAACAAAATATCCTCATCACTATAACTACTTGCCACAGAAGGATGAATACCTATCGTTCCATAACAACAATCATACCTATTTATAACATCCAAAACTTCCTTATTACTTAAAGAATCAAAACCACTAACAATAAACTTATTAACCCCACAATCTAAAGCCTCACTAATAACATTAGAAACATCTAAATAATAAGAAGATAATAAATGACAATGACTATCAACAAAACTATAATCCATAACTCTTAATCTCTTCTAACTTCAAAGCCATATCAATACGCTGGAATAAAGGCGTTGGTAATAAAACACTATAACTATTATCAGTAATAAAACCAAACTCTTCCCTACTTTGCCCTAATTGCCTTAACATTTCCTTACCCGTACTAGGTAAAAATGGTAATAATTGCACCGCACAAACCCTAATAGCCTCAAGCAAATTATATAAAACCGTCTCTAACCGATCACTATTTAAACTATCCTTTGCTAAAACCCAAGGCATCGTATCATCAATATACTTATTACATAACCTTAAAACATCAAAAATAGCACTTATAGCATTTCCAATCTCAAGCTTATCCATCCTTAAAGAAACATTATCAGATAATGAATTAACCATAGAAACCAAAGCATCATCAACATCATCATTAACACGCTTATTCATAACACTACCATTAAAATACTTATTAGCCATCGAAATAGTCCTTTGCACCAAATTACCAAGAATATTAGCCAAATCAGAATTAATCTTCTCAATAATAAGCTCATACGTTATAACCCCATCATTACTAAAAGGAATCTCATGCAATAAATAATAACGAATAGCATCAACACCAAACAAACGCACCAAATCATCAGCATACATTATATTGCCCTTACACTTACTCATCTTATC
>CANQYR010000071.1 GCA_947628125.1 uncultured Bacilli bacterium | reverse complement strand
GAATAGAAAAATAATAAAGGATGTTATTAAAAGAAAGATGAGGCTGTATTTAATGACTAATTTACCAAAGTCAGAAAATACCCCCCCCCTAATTACTTTTTTCATTTTTTGGATCATAGTTAACCTCGCGTTTCTTTTTTTTCTTAAATAATATTATAACAGATAGGAAAAGGCCCGTAAATAGAGAAATAGTAATTCCCAGCTTTAAATATGGGGTATGATAAATGATTTTGATTTGGTGATAGCCTTTTTCTACTTGGGCACCTAAAAAGTATTTATTAACTTTTTGGCTTTTGACTTTTTGATCATCAATATAGATATCCCAGCCTTTACTATAAGGCGTTTGGATTTGGATTATGCCATCGTTTGGTAAGTTTATACTGCCTTCCATTAAGTTATCGGCGTATTTAGTTATTTTGAAGTTTGATTTTCTAAGGTTTTCAACATCGTCTTCATAATTATCCATCAAGACGGTGGCGATTTGTATGCTATCATAGCTATAAAAGCCTACTTTACTAAAGGTTATGTCGATGTTATCTTTAAATTCATCAAAATAGCCTAAGTTGATTACCATGGTTGAACGATCAAGATAATAGTTATCAGTTTTAAAGTTTGTAACACCATAGGTTATGTTAACGTTTTTAGATTTTAATGTTATTTTGTAATCATAGGCGGGATCATAGAAACGATAGTTATGTTTGATTTTGGCTATTTCATTGGCTTTGTTAATATTGCTATTGCTATTACTTGCTAATAGTTCATTTACTTTAAAGTCAATCATTTCTTGTTTGGTATATGGTTTGTATTGAATGTTTTTAATAAAGACGTATACTTCCCCTTTTAAAGGTTCTTGCACGTTCAAGGTTATTTTATTTTTGGATGTATTTGTTATTTCTAATGATTTACTACCATAATCATAATATTTTATATCATCATTAAAATTGGTAGTTCCTTCTTTATATTTGTCTTCATCTAAAACGGCTTGTCTTAAAAGGCTTGTTTCTTTTTCCAGAGGGTTTAAGTTTTCATAGTTTTCACTTTTTATTACTTTATCATAAAAGCTTACTAAAGGTATAGCATATTTATTTTTATAAACTTTAGATTGACCTTTGTAATTTTTTTCTAATTCATAACCATAAGGAACGTTTTTACCGGTTTTAGATATGTAGTAACGGTTATTTAGCAAGGTTAGAATTTTGGTGCGAAAGTCAATACGGTTGTAATATTGGGATACATAAATATCTTTATTACGGATATCATAGTTTAGTTCATATATTTCTTTAGGTGAAAGGGAGTAATAAAAAGGGATGGTGTTAAATGGTTTAGCAAGGGCTAGGTTTAAAGTGGTATTTTCAAATAAAATGCGGTAGTAGTCCTCCCCTTCTTTTTTATTAATGTATTTTAAAATATTATCTAAGTCGGGATTATTTTCTTGGTTAGTATTTATTAAGTAATTAACACTGTTGAAGTTTTTAAATTCTTGGCTGTAATTAAGGCCATTTGGATCATAGTAATAATAAGCACTGTAGGATAAGCCTACCACAATTAAGATGGTGATAATTATTTTATATTTTTTGTGGTTAAAGTCTTTAGTTGTAAAGAAAATATATAGTAATATTGCTAGTAAAATTAAGCTAAATAAATACAAAGGGTTGATTGTTATTTGGGATATAAACATTAAGATAAGGTAAATGATATCAAAAATGACAATAAAGTTTTTTTCTTTTTTGGTAAGGGGTATTTTATTATTTAATAATTTAACGGCTGTTAAGGCAAAGATGAAAACTAAGATGAAACACCATCTATTATTAGGCCAAGAAAAGCCCATTAACATGCTACTTACATTTGATATTAAAAGCGGAAATAAAAGGAATAAAAATAAATGATAAATGGGTTTATTTTCCTTGCGATGGATAAGAAAATAAGGAAGGCTAATTAAAACTATGGCATGGGAATTAATTCTTAAGCTATAGCCTCCGGCATGGCTAAATAAGTCATTGGGTAAGTTTCGGTAGTAATCTATGCTATAAGGGTATATTTGGGTGCCTACTCTTGATGATGAGAAGAAGGCATAGATGGTGGGTAGTAAGACCCAACTTGATAGTAAAACCCCTATTAAGCTATATAAGATGACGGTTAATATTTTTTTTATTTTGAATTGCCATTTTTCTTTTTTATAGGTATCTATTGTTAGAAAAAGGCAATAAATTCCGGCTATTAGACACATGAAGTAAGCAAAGTAAAAGTTACAAGCAGCTGTTATAGCAACTATGATAACATAGAAAGTTTTTTTGTTTTCTTTAACTATTTTTTCCATGCCTAGCATTAATAGAGGAAACAAAATTAAGGCATTAGGAAAATAAGGATGTCTTATGCCTGTATAAAGCTGCCATCCACAAAAGGTATATATTAAAGCGCCCATGGTGCTTTCAAAACACTTGTATTTTTTTTGTTTGCAATAGTATAAAAAGCTTAGGCCAACACAGTAGTTACGAACAAGGAGCATAAAGTAATAAAATAAGTATAGTTTGTTTTCGGGAACAAAGATATTAAAATACGCAAAAAAGTCACCTAAAATATAGTAGGCTAAATTGGCATACATGTCTAAACCGGTTCCGATGCGCCAGGTAAAGGTATTAAAATGACCGGTTTTAAAAAAGTTTAAGAGAAGGTTATGAAAGTATCTTAGTAAGAAGTTATGTTGGTAAAAACCATCGACACCCCAAATGAAACCTTTTTTACAGCGAAAAAAGATAAACATTATAAAAGAGGCTATTAGTAAAAATAAGATGGTATAGCGGCCGTAATAACCCCCCCCCCTATTTATTTTTTGTTTAATTTTCTCTATTAATTTTTTCATGTTATTCCTCTTATAATTTTAATTCTAAAAACACATGGGTTTCTATTTCATCTTTGTTTGGTAATTTTAGGTAATCACCATACATGTTAGTTAGGTAACCATCATAATCTTTAGCAACTGGGAATTTATATTTTTTTTCAAATTCTAGTAATATTGTTTCACAAAATTTATCACGTCTATACATTTCTTTAAAAAAATGACGACGGCCAGTTGGGACAGTTACATATTTTGAGTTATCATTTTTGCACATTTTATTAACGTTGTTCCATAGTTTAGTTAAGGTATCTAGTGATAAAAAGGAAAAGATATAACCAATGTTTATTTTTAGTTTAAAGGTCTTTAGTAATTCTTTATCATCTTTTACCATATCTAAGTAAAGGTCTTTATTTTTATAAAAATTACGGCATGATAATAAAAAGCCAAAAGTTAGGGATAGAAAGCCATGAAGGTATCTTAATAAAACAAAGTTGTAAGTGTTTTCGATGATAAAGATATCGATGTAGACACCAGCTTCATCATTTTCAATGTCTTCTCTTGCTCGGTAGATGGTTCCTTTTTTGCGGACTCTTGCAAATGCTAGGCCATAGTTATGGGTTTTTTCTGGTGTATGTAACCAATATTTATCTTTAAATTCTTTTAAAAACACTTCACAAAATTTATCGTAATCTTTTCTAGGCATATTAATGTCAAAATCATCGTCCCAAGGAATAAAACCTTGATGGCGAACCGCGCCTAGGGCACTTCCCCCACCAAGATTATAATTTAGATGATATTTTTGACAAACAAAATCGATGTCTTTAGCAATATCCAAAATAGTATTTTGGAGTTTTTTGAGCTGCACTTTTGTAAGTCTTTTTAATTTACTATTTTTATTTTGCATGTTTTTAAAGACACTTACCGTTGATAATTTCATGGCGGATCCTCCCTTGCCTTTTCAATTGTATCAAATATTTTACAGTTTAACTACTTTTTTTTTACAAATAGTGACAAATATTTGCTTTTTCTTCGTTGGCTAACTTTAATGCCTCTTTTATTACTTTGTCCATATCATAATATTGATAATGGCCAAGGCGTCCACCAAAAATAACTTTTTTTTCTTTTTGGGCTAATTTTTTATATTCTTCGTAAAGTTTAGAGTTTTTCTCATCATTAATTGGATAATAAGCTTCGTCCCCTATTTGCCAATTTTGAGGATATTCTTTGGTTATGATGGTACCAGGGCAGTCATTAAATTCAAAGTGTTTATGTTCAATTATTCTAGTGTAAGGAGTTTCATCGGTATAATTTATGACGGCATTTCCTTGATAATTATCAACATCTTTTAAAACAATATTTTCAAATTTTAAACTACGGTATTCAAGGTTTCCTAATTGGTAGTTAAAATATTCATCGATCATACCAGTGTATAATACTTTATCTGCTAAGGCGTCATATTTTTCTTTTTCTTTTAAGTAGTCAGTATTTACTAATACATCACAGTTACTTAGCATTTTTTCAATAATAACGTTATAACCACCGATAGGTATTCCTTGATAACGATCATTAAAATAATTGTTGTTAAAAGTAAACCTAACAGGAAGTCTTTTAATAATAAAACTTGGTAATTCTTTGCATGGTCTATTCCATTGTTTTTCGGTGTAGTTTTTAACTAGTTTTTCGTAAATGTCACGGCCTACTAAGCTGATTGCTTGTTCTTCTAGGTTTTTTGGTTCTTTGCCGTTTAGTTCTTTTTTCTGCGCTTCTATTTTTCTTTTGGCATCATCCGGGGTGATGACATCAGGCCATAATTTGGTAAAGGTGTTCATATTAAATGGTAAGTTATATAGCTTTCCTTTATAATTAGCTATTGGCGAATTGATGTAGTTATTAAATTCGCACAACTCATTTACATAGTCCCATATTTCTTTATCGGATGTGTGAAAGATATGCGCGCCATATTTATGGACATTAATGCCATTTATTTTTTCGCAATAAATGTTGCCGCCGATATGTTCTCTTCTTTCAATTACTAAAACTTTTTTGCCTTTTTTGCTCATTTCAAAAGCAAAGGTTGAGCCAAACAAACCTGATCCTACTACTAGATAGTCGTACTTCATAATAAAATTCCTTTCTTTTTTT
>CANQYR010000070.1 GCA_947628125.1 uncultured Bacilli bacterium | reverse complement strand
TATATTTATTGGCTTATTTATATATCAAAGTTATGCCAATTATCAAATGAAAGCAACTTTTAAAATAATAAATGGAAAATTAAAAATGAGTGGAGGAAAAGGTGACATTGAGTTTGCATTTTATAAAGGCAGTCAAAAAATAGATACAATGCCTGAAAAAAATAATGAAGAAGGGATTGTATTTATTAAAGCCGAATGTAATAATGATGCTATGGTAAAATGGAATGCTGATGATTGGGATAATATAGTAGTAAATAATTTAAAGAAAACCAAAACCAATTGTAGTCTATATTTTGGCAATAAAGTAGAAAAAATATGTACATTAGCCGGTGAAGAAAGTGGATCATGTTATTTAGCAAAAAAAACAGATAGTGATAAAACTAATTTAACGTATGATGATACAGATGATACAAATTTAAGATATATAGGGGCCACACCAAATAATTATGTGTATTTTAATTGTGAAGATAACTCTGCACCAAGTAAAGAAACATGTGAGACCTGGCGAATTATAGGAGTAATGAATAATATAACACAGGTAAGTGAAGATGGTCAAAACAAAGAAACAAATGGAACACATATAAAAATAATACAGGATCAATCTATTGGATCTTATTCATGGGATAGTTCTGCATCAGGAGTAAACTATGGTTCTGGAGTAAATGAGTGGAGTGATGCCGATATAGAAAAAGTGTTAAATGACGAATATTTAAATAGACGTGCCGGATCAAACTTATGTTATATTAGTTCTAATAATTCTGCAGGAACTTGTCCCGATTGGGCAAATATCGGAATAAGAGACGAAGCAAGGAATATGATAGCAAGTGTAAAGTGGAATACGGGGACAATGCCAGTAGAATATAGTTTAAGTTTAATAACAGCAAGTTATATGTATGAAGCAGAGCGAAGCGATCATACAGGAAAAGAATTATGTCAGGCAAATGGCGGAGGACTATATTGTAATGACAGCGTCGAAAGGAAGGCAACATGGACAGGAAAAGTAGGTTTAATGTATCCTTCAGATTATGGGTATGCCGTAGGTGGAACTGCAAGAGAGGCATGTTTAGGAAAAACAATGAATTCATATAATAGTGATAATTGTATGACCAATGATTGGTTATATGATGCAAGTAATGTACAATGGACCATGACACCAGTGCCTCATTCGTCGAATGCTCACCTTGTGTTCATTGTCAACTCTATCAGCGGGGTTGTGGGCATCAGCTATGCTAGCAATGCTGGTGCCGTGCGTCCGACCCTTTATCTTGCCTCGAATGTGAAGATAACAGACGGTACTGGAGATATAGGTGATCCGTTTGTCTTAGAACCTTAGCTTTGGCTAAGATTTTTTCTTGTGCAAATTTTTTTGTAAAAAAGTACATATTATGCTAAAATTATAATAAGTGGAAGTGATTTGCAATGACTGAAAATAAAAACGAAAAATTTGCCCAAGGGCGTTGTTTTTATAAATTTTTTTGGATTTTTTTATTCGGTTGCGTTTTTGGTGCATACTATGAAGAACTATTAAACTTATTTATGCATTATCATTTTCATCATGAATGGGTATGGCAACTAAGAAGGGGAGTTATATGGGGACCCTTATCACCCGTTTATGGTTTTGGAGCAATATTAATGATTGGTATTTTAGGAAGAAAAGAACGAAAAGATTGGCAAATTTTACTATATGGCTCTTTACTTGGTGGGAGTTTTGAATACTTAATCAGCTTTTTACAAGAAACATTTTTAGGCACTGTGTCATGGGACTACTCAAATGAAATACTAAACATCAATGGTAGAACAACCATTCCCTTTGCCATTGTCTGGGGACTTCTTGCGCTTGTCTTATTAAAAATATTTTATCCGACCATATCTAACATAGTAGAATCTTTACCTAAAAAGTTTGGTCTTATTTTAACAAAAATACTAATATTTTTAGTAGTCATTGACTTTACAATATCATGGGGTGCCTTAATAAGACAAACCCTAAGACATAACGGCTATCAGCCTATTTCATTTGTTGGTAGATTCTTTGACAAATACTTTGATGATGATAAATTAAAAGAAAGCTATACCAATATGAAAGTAATTGAGGTTCATAAATGATCTACTTATCATTATTTTGTTTTATTATAACGATGTTCATGATTGTAATTGGTAACATCATGCCTGCCAAAGATAAATATAAACTAGATAAAAAAGTAAAAAAAGATCCTCAAATAGCCATATTAATACCTGCTAGAAATGAGTCAAAAGTCATTGAAGACCTATTAAAATCAATCACAATCCAAAGTCATAAAATAAATGCTAAAGATGTCTACATCATCATTGAAAACCCAAATGATCCTACAACTAAAATAGCTAAAAAATACCATATGAATATATTACTTAGACAAAAACTTAACCTCAAAAGTAAAGGCTATGCCCTTCAAGAAGCAATAGAAAACATCAAAAAAACTTATGATCTATACTTTATCTTTGATGCTGATAACATACTAGATGAAAACTACATCAAAAATATGCTTAAAGCTTATAACGAAGGCTTTCCTCTAGCCCTAGGCTATCGATCATTAAAAAATAAAACCAACGCCATATCAATAAGCTCTTGGCTAACATTTATCTTAATAAACGAAATAAGAAATAAAAACAGCCTTAAAAAAAATGAAAATATCCTTTTTTCGGGAAGTGGTTTTTATATAAGTGGCACCTTAATAAACAAATGGCAAACATTTCCTTTTCATAGCTTAACCGAAGACTATGAACTATCATTATACGCAAGTTTAAACAACATCCCAACCAAATACCAAAACGATGCCATATTCTACGATGAAGCCCCAACAAGTTATCAAGTAAGCATAACTCAAAGAAGTAGATGGATCAAAGGCTATTTTTATAACTACTTTAACTACCTTCCCAAACTACTCAAACAATCTTTAAAAAACATCAACAACCCTAGATCAAATTATAAAATGGCCTTAGGTGTCTTTGCCTTTATTATCCCTTTTTTTGGTATTTTCTTTTTATTATTAAACTATATACCATTTTGGCTTTTCTTAATATTTTTATACTTATTTGGTCTTTTATTAACCCTTGTATTACTAATAAAAACAAACAGAACTTTAAAACTATCATTTAAACTTTATATTGAAGTTTTATTATACCATCCCATCTTTTTATTAAGTTATTTGCATGCTTTTGGTAAATTTTTATTTCAAAAAGACTTAGAATGGTCTATAATAGAGCACAAAGAAAGGAAGTAGTATTAATGAAAAATTTTATCAAAGAATTCAAAACATTTATTGAAAGAGGAAATGTCTTAGACATGGCTGTAGGTGTTGTAATAGGATCAGCCTTTGGCAAAATAGTTACCAGCTTAGTTGAAAATATTATCATGCCTATAATCGGCCTTATTATTGGTGGCCTAGATTTTAGCGAACTTACCATAACGGTTAAAGATTCCGTTATTGCTTATGGATTATTTATTCAAAATTGCCTTGACTTTCTAATCATTGCCTTTTGCATTTTCACAGTAATTAAAATAATGAACCGCTTAACAAGAAAACACAAAAAAGAACAAGCAGCTAGTAAATCTGAACAAATAGTATTATTAGAAGAAATAAGAGATTTGCTAAA
Source organism: uncultured Bacilli bacterium (assembly GCA_947628125.1). Classification (GTDB taxonomy): domain Bacteria; phylum Bacillota_I; class Bacilli_A; order RF39; family UBA660; genus Ventrenecus. Next base: position 1,505 of record CANQYR010000070.1, on the reverse strand, counting down.
AGCTAAAAATAAGAGGTAAAAAATGTTAGAAATAATAATGCTTTTCTTAATAGAAACAATATCAATGTTTTATACAACCTTAATAGAAAGCAAAACTGGCGAAAAACTTGCCCTAGACCTAGCAGATAAAGGTTACATTTTTAACCAACAAGCATTTAACGAATGTATCCAAAAATTATTCCAAAATAAAACCATCAAAAATTCATTATTTCAAAGACTTATTTATTTCGTACCTATTATCAATATCATCCATGCCAAAATAAGACAACAAAAAATTGAAAATGCTGTTAAAGAAAATGAACAATTTAACAAATCATTAAAAGAAATGAATGAAAATGAAAAAATTTTCTATGACAATTTAATCGAGAAAAAACAAAAATTATGTTATATAAGTTTTCAAAATTTTAAAGAAGAAGATGATGAAATAATAGCAATTGAAAATAATGCCGTCAAAATAAGAAAGAAAAACGTAGTAATGCTTAATGAACCAGCCTTACTACCATTATCCTATAATTATGAAGAAGTATTAAAATTAAATGCCATTACTAAACAAAATTTATTATGTGGAATATGTAACAACATAAAATTAGCTATCATTGGCATTCCTGATGAAATAAAATTTGATAAAGTGTATTGGCAAAATGATATCCACGAGTTTAATAAATTTAATGAAAATGAGCAAAAAAATGCTAAATACTTAGTCGTACCATGTACAGATGAATATCAAGATGAGTTAAACTCAGAAATCAATAAAATTATTGAAGACCGTGAAGAAAACAATTTTTATAAAAATGTTATACCAATGCAAAAGCCAATGAAATTAGTTAGAAAAATCAAGTAAAGGAAGCGTAGGGCTTCTTTTTAAATTAATTGCCCAAGAATTAAAAAACGGGCTTTTTCGATTTTATTTAGTGGCTTGGAAATTCACCGTTGACATATACAAAATATTTTAATACAATAAAATTGTAAAAGCTGATTGGCTTTTATAATTTTGGTTTAGAACTATCTCTTTTTACGAGATTGTTCTTTTTTTTCAACACTTATTTTTTCAATAACAAGATAAATAATTATCAAGTATTGTATTAAGAGCTAGATATAGCAAATTATTGTTTAGTGTGCAAGCGTATTTTGTGAATGTAGCAACCATATATAATCAAAGATGTTAAAGATAATAAGAGATAAATTTGAAAAAGAATATTCTTGAGATAGTTCTGCTTATGAAGTAAATTATGGCTTAGGAGTAAATGAATAGAGCACATCAGATAGTGTTAAATGATGTTATTCGTCCAACCATTTATTTAAAAAGTGATGTCAAAATAAAACCAAATGATGATCCAACCTATGGTGAAATAGATAATCCATTTGTCTTAGAATCTTAGCAAAAACTAAGATTTTTTTAATTGAATTAAATTTTTTTAACACTTTTTTCACGGTTCGACAAAATATTTTCAAAACTTGTTGTAGAATACCCGCTTAAGAAGGAGGTGCTAAATGCAAAAGCACGA
>CANQYR010000069.1 GCA_947628125.1 uncultured Bacilli bacterium | reverse complement strand
TATTAATATACTTAATATTAATTTTTTATCTTTCTTTTCCATTTTATTATCACTTATCCTTCATACTCTAGTTCATATGGATGGGTACTACTTCCATAATCAGAATAATCTCTATTTGCTATTTTGACGTTACTTTTTAAATATAAGGTTGGACGGATAGCATAAGTACTTATAGCATAATAGCCCTCCACTCTTCCATCTAAAGTTATATTTGACACATAGTTACCACGCGTTGAATAAGATAACGGGGTCATTGTCCATTGAGAAATATTGAAAATGTACAACCAATCATTTTCGTTGCAATTATCACTATTATATTTATCCATTGATTTTCCTAAACATGCCTGTCTTGCATCACCTCCGACAGCATATCCATAATCACTTGGGTACATTAAGCCTACTTTTCCTGTCCATATAGTTGTTCTATCTACTTCATCATTACATTCTTCTTTTACAGTAGTACTTTTACACCACTCTTTTCCATTATGATTACTTCGCTCCGCTTCATATGCAACTTTAGTGTTAAATATTTCATCGTTATTATAAAAATCATATTCCCACTCTTCACTAAAGGTCCCAGTATTCCATTTAATATTGGCTATCATATTCCTTGAGTACTCTCTTAGTCCTATATTTGCCCAATCTGGACATGTTTCTCGACGATAACCATAGCCCCTATAACATAAATTTGATCCGGTACGTCTATTTAAGTATTCATCATTTAACACTTTCTCTATGGCTGCTTGGCTCCATTCATTCACTCCATAACCTTTATTTACTCCTGATGATGAACTATCCCATGATAGCAATGTGTCAAATCTATCTCTTATTATTTTTATATGTGTTCCTTTTGTTCCTCTGTTTTGACCATCTTCACTTACTTCAGTTACATTATTCATAACTCCGATGATCCGCCAGGTCTCACACGTATCTTTGCTTGCCGCTTTTCCTTCTTCACAATTAAAATACACATAATTATATGGTGTGGCTCCTATATATCTTAAGTTTTTATCTTTGGTATCATCATAGGCTAAATTAGTTGGATCACTTTCGGCTTTCCTCATTAATTTACAACTTGCATTATCTTCGCCATATTCTTCACATATCATATCGGCTTTACTTGGTATTTCTTCTTCATAAGTTGGAGTTATTGTTATTTTGCCTTCAAATATTTTTCCTGATGTGGCATTGCCATCTTCAACAGCTCCATCCATCCATAATCTTAAATTAAAATCAACACTTTCATTTTTATCTAAATAACCTTCTTTTAATTTGTAAGCTTCATTTGATGTTTCTCCTTCATCCTTGATTGTTGGTTCTGCTTCTGTTAAACTTCCTAATGTTCCTAATATTTTATCATTTAAAGCTACTTTTACATATTCACTATTTAATGTACTTGTATTTAATATTTCAAAGTTTACTACATAACTTGCATAACTATCACATTCATTTGTTAATGTAAACGTAAAAGGTTTTAAAGATAAACCCTCTTGATCACTTATAGGATGAGCTTTTTCTAAATCTATCGGGCTATCTTCATCTTCCATCGTTACTTTTAAGCAACTTATTGTTACTACATTTTCCTTTTCTTGATCGAATTTTACTTGCCAAAAGGCATAGGTTATTCCTAAAGTTATTACTACTAATAATATTGCTGTTATTATTAATATGTCTTTTTTCTTATTTTTCATTTCTACACCTACATTTCTAGAACAAATGGGTTATCTATTGAGCCATAATCATCATCATTATTTTGAACTATTTCAACATCACTTTTTAGGTAAACAGTTGGACGCACGGCATAAGCATTGAGAGAAGCATTGCAACCCACATACCCGCTTGAGTCGACATAGAACACACTTTCAGCATTAATCGAATAAGACGCCGGTGTTATGGTCCATTGTTTATTACTTAGATCATATAACCAATCATTTGTCTTACAATTATCCTTATCATATGTATACATTGATTTTCCTAAACATGTTTCTCTTACTTCTGTTCCTACCGCATACCCATAATCTGAGGGATACATTAAACCTACTTTTCCTGTCCAGGTTGTTGTTCTTTCTACAGCATCATTGCAATAATACCCGCCACTACATTGTTCTTTTCCATTATGATCACTTTGCTCTGCTTCATACATATATTTTGCTGTTAGTAAATTTTCATTGTTATTATATGCTACTGACATTGTTCCTGTATTCCACTTTACACTTGCTATCATATTCCTTGATGACTCTCTTATTCCGATATTTGGCCAATCAGGACATGTTTCTGTAGTATTATTATAATTTTTATAACATAAGTTTGATCCAGTACGTCTATTTAAATATTCATTATTTAACACTTTTTCTAAAGCTGCCTGGCTCCACTCATTTACTCCATAACCTTCATTTACTCCTGATGCTGAACTATCCCACGAATAATTTGTATCAAATTTGTCTCTTATTATTTTTAAATGTGAACCTGTTGTTTCAGTTTGTAATCCATCTTCACTTACTTCGATTATATTGTTCATAGCCCCTATAATTCGCCATGTCTCACAAGTTTCCTTACTTGGTTCAACATCTTGTTCACAATTAAATAACACATAATTTTTTGGTGTGGCTCCGATAAACCTTAAATTAGCATCACCTGTATCATCATATGCTAGTTCTTCTGGTCTTTCTGCTTGTAACTCTTCTAAATAATCAACCGCTAATGGATTGTTTGGTAATACTCCTATATAACTATTTACTACTATCTTAGATTGAAAGCTTTTGTTCATAGCATCTTCTTCAGCGTTTGCATCTAACCATAGTCTTAATTCATATTTTTTACTTTCTCCTCCTGTTAATGTTCCTTCTTCTAATATTCTTGACTCTTTTGCTTTTGCTATTGTTGTTCCTATTTCTTCATAATCACCATATATCTTTGGTTTTCCTGGTTTATTTACTTCATTTAGCATTGTTTTTACATGCTTACTATCTAATGTGGTTTTTTCTAAACTTTCCAATCTTATGGAATAATTGGTACTACTTTGACAATTATTTGTTACTGTAAAAGTAAATGGTTTTAATTGGGTTGCTTCAACATCACTTATAGGCATAGCTTTTTGTAAACTTATCTGATTTGCCTCATCACTAATTGATATATCTAAACAAGCTGACTTTACAACATTTTCCCCTTCTTGTTTTCTTATAAATTGCCAATAAGCATAGGTTACTCCTAGTGTTATTACTATTATTGATACTAAAACTATTATACCTATTATTATTTTCTTTTTCTTATTCATCTTTTACCACACTTTCTTCTATTAGAATGCTCATTTAGGTTAGTTTCATACCTAACTATCCTCTATGATGTACTACACTAAAGTATACAACAATCGTTTTTTAAGCATGGCAATATAGATGAATTATGTCTATTTAAGCATAAAAAAAAGCTTTCCTTTTTAAGGAAAACTTAATTTTTATACATATGCTAATAATGCAAATATGAGAACTAAGATTATTAACATTGCCACAATGAACTTCCAAATGTATGACATCCATTTTTTATATGGAATATCTAAGTAAGATAAACCAAAAATCAAGAACATACTAACTGGAGTAAAGAACATTGTTAAGCCATAAATTGTTGAGTAAATCAAATAAATTATGTCGCCTTCTTTACCAGTAAAGCCACCAATAAAGGCATAGATAGAATATCCTAAATAACCTAAATCAGAGTTAAAGATACTACCTATTAAGGCTTGAACTGTCGCGATTATTGGATTAAATGTTGTACCAAAAGTATTAATGATTGTTGGTACGATTGGTGACCAATAGATAAAGACAAATACTGTATAAGCAAGCGTCATTAAGACTACTGGTTTAATAACAACTTTAAATCCTTCGCCAATATATTTTAGCATATCATTTAATTTAATTTTGCTAAATATAGTAACTAAGATGGTAGCAAGGGCAATAAATATTGTATAAGTAAATAAATACCACTTTCCAAATGCTGTTGTTAGTTCATAACCCATTTGATCTAGAGTTGTACCAGCTATAGCATCAAAAATTTTAAAATCGCCAATAGCTAGGCCCATAAACCATTCATGAAAATTTTCAAATATTTCTATTTTAAAATTCGTATACCAATCAACAAATCCTAAAACCATTAATACAAACAAAATAATCATGACTAACGCGATTGGCCAAATTTTAGCTTTTTTATTCTTGGCTTCTTCTAAGACCATGAAGTCATCATCTTTGGCTTCATCTTTTTTCTTGTTCTTCTTTAAAAATTGAACATGGAAGAAAGTATAAAGCAAAATCGCTAAGAATAAAATGCCAAAGCGGATTAGTAATTCAGTTTCTAAAGTTACAGTTGATCCTCCATAACCAAGATAATTGATTAAGGAAAGCGCTCCTTCTGTTCCATAAGTAGGTGCTAAAACACCAACTAGCATAGCACCAAAGGTTGTAACAAAAGTACTTAATTTACTCATATTCATTTTTCTTAAAACATGAATTAAGAATGGCATGAACATAATTAAAATATAGCTATTTGTTAGTATTGATGTTAAAACCGCTACTAAAACAGATATTACAATAGAAAACCCAATTTCTTTTCCTTTACCAAATTTAGCTAGCTTTTGAATTAGTTTTTTATAACCATCGCTATGGATTAATACGCCGTAGAAAACACCAACAAATAGTAAAAATACAATTTGAATAGAAAAATTTTGGACTGCGTATGATAAAGCATAAACAATGTGAACTAAGCCGATTCTTTGGTATGTTCCACTGGTAAAACTAGTCGCGCTTGTAAAGCTGCCATTAGGAATAATCCAAGTTAGAACAACAACAAATAATAGCATCCCAATTATAAGCTTGGCTAAATCATGTTCTTTTAAAATTTTTTTCATTTTTTTCCTCCTTTCCTTAATTATAGCGCACCTAAAGGGGAATTAAAAGTTTTTTTTGGCAAAAAAAAATATAAGTTTTGCACTTATAAATTTTTATTTTTCATTAATGGAACGGAAAAGACATCTCGGTTATTGGGTTACTAAAGTGGTATTCATTGTACTACCCCAAATGATTTGCTGCCCTATTGTGTTTGATACACCCTTTCTTTACTGCCCTATACGTGCTATTTGATGTTGTATTTGGTGTAAATGGTGTA
>CANQYR010000068.1 GCA_947628125.1 uncultured Bacilli bacterium | reverse complement strand
GAACGGTACGTACGGTGGTGTGAGAGGGAAAAATATTAAATAATGTAAGATTATTTAAAAATTTTCTCTACTCGATTATTTTGTTTGGCCTTTTTTTGACAAAATATTTGCTTTTGATTTGTTAAAATTGTGATGGTGAATGTGATGAAGGTGAAATGTTTTGATGAAAATCATGAAAAGGATTTAGAATTTAAGGTGAATAGTTTTTTAGCAACATGTGGTAAGGATGTTGTTGATATTAAGTTTCAAGTAGCTTTGGCGATGCAAGGCGAGGATCAGATTTTTTGTTTTTCAGCGATGGTGATTTATTATGAAAATTAGTATGAAAAAAAATTCTTTTTTGGAAGGTACTTTTATTGCTACTTTGGGTATAGTTATTTCTAAAATTCTTGGTATGCTTTATGTTATTCCTTTTTATCAGATGATTGGGGAAAAAGGTAGTGCTTTATATGCTTATGCCTATAATATTTATATAATTTTTTTAAGTATTTCAACTTCAGGGTTACCTATTGCTATTAGTAAAATTGTTCAAGAGTATGAGACACTTTTGAAAAAAGAAGCTAAGGTAAGGTTATATTTTGTTAGTCGGAAATTAGTTTTTATTTTAGCTTTGGTGGCTTTTTTGTTATTGTTTTTTTTAGCAAGGCCGATTGCTTATTTAATTTTAGGTGATTTAAAAGGTGGTAATAGTATTAGTGATGTGGCTTATGTGATTAGGTTTGTTTCTTTTGCTCTTTTGGTTGTGCCTTTTTTGAGTGTAAATAAGGGTTATTTGCAGGGGCATAAGATTATGGATGTTTCTAGTGTTAGTCAGGTTATTGAACAGTTAGGGCGGATTATTTTTATTTTAGTTGGGACTTATGTTTCTTTATATATTTTTAATAGTAGTTTGAATTTTGCGGTAGGTTTAGCTGTTTTTGGGGCTTTTGTTGGAGGTGTTTTGGCAATTGTTTATATTAAAAGGAAGTTTGTTAGTTATAAAACGCAATTAGGTTTTGATCAGAGTTATTTGAAGTGCGATGTTTCTAATAAAGAGTTATGTTTGAAGCTTATTTCTTATGCTGTTCCTTTTATTTTAATTGATATTGTTATTTCGCTTTATAATTTTGTTGATATGGTTTTTATTTCGAGGACAATGAGTGCTTTAGGCTATAGTAGTTTTGTTACAGAATTTGTGACAAGTTCGATTGCTACTTGGGCTAATAAGATTAATATGATTGTTAATGCTATTGCTGCCGGACTTACTATTAGTTTGATTCCTTATATTGTGGAGGCTTTTACTAAAAAAAATTGGTCTTTGGTTGAGGAGCGGCTTAATAAGGCTTTACAGTTAGTTTTGGTTGTTTCTATTCCTTTAGTTTTAATAATTAGTATTTTAGCTGGGGAGGTATGGAGTATTTTTTATGGTTGGAATTCTTTGGGGACGATTGTATTAAGGTTAGAGATTTTTACAGCTTTGTTTTATAATTTAAATACGGTTTGTATGAGCACTTTGCAGGGGTTAAATAAAATTAAGACGGTTTATTGGGCAACTATAGTTGGGTATTTATGTAATGCTATTTTGGATGTGCCATTGATGTTATTATTTAATTATTTTCATTGGCCAATTTTTTATGGGGCTTTGGTTTCTTCGATTATTGGGCTTTTTGTAAGTACTTTTTTGGGACTTAAAGATATTAAGAAGTTTTTTAATGTTGGTTATGCTAGGATGTTTAGGACTCTTAGAAAGACATTGGTTATTAGTTTAGTTATGGTGTTGGTTGTTTTTTTATTAAAGATATTTTTTCCTATTAGTGGTGGTAAGTTTATGGTGATTATAGAAACTTTCTTTATTTCTTTGTTAGGGTTAGTTGTTTATTTTCTTTTGTTAATTAAGGCTAAAGTTTTAGATGATTTTTTAGGACCTAATTGGTTAGATGTAATGTTAAAAAAACTTACTTTTTGGAAAAAGTAAGCGATTAAACTATATACATGTCGTTGTTATTTGAATAGTTTTCATTAATGTATGGAGTTGTACTTCCTTCTAATTTATCTAATCTTGCTTCCAAGCGGTTTATGTTGCGTTCAATTCTGGCAATTCTCGTTTCTATTTCGTTCATATTTATGTTTGTATTTTCAACATAAAAAGGGATGTTTGGTTGTTTTTGGTAGAAATCTTGGCTTATGTTTGGAAAGAAGTTAGGTGGCATTTGGCTTGATGATGCGCTCATGTTAAAATTGGAAGATTGGAAAAATGAGTTACGATCTTTTTTCATTTTTTAGGTTCCTCCTTTAAAGTTATTATATGTTAAAAATGGGCAATGTTGCTTGCAAAAATGGAAAAGTTAGGGTAAATTAGTAGTTAGGTAGGTGTTTTTATGCGACTTAGGAATGTAAAAAATGCGAAAGATATATTGCTTAGTTCTTCAAAGTTTGTTTCTGATCCTTCTGTTTACAAGAATAGGTGGAATGATTATTTTCAAAATGACAATCCTATTTGTTTGGAAATAGGAACTGGCAAGGGGCAGTTTTTGATTAATATGGCTAGGAGTAATCCTGATATTAATTTTATTGGGATTGAGAGGTATGAAAGTGTTTTGGTAAGGGCTGTTCAAAAGGAAATTGATGATTTAGCTAATATTGTTTTTATTTGTGGTGATGCAAAGAATATTACTGATTTTTTGGGTAAGGAAATTGAAGTTTTGTATTTAAATTTTTCTGATCCTTGGCCTAAGAAAAGACATAGTAATAGGCGTCTTACAGCGGATAATTTTTTGAAATGTTATGATGATATTTTTAAGGATTTGAAGCGGATTGTTTTAAAGACTGATAATGCTGGTTTATTTTCTTTTAGTTTGGAGAATTTAAGTAAGAATGGTTATGTTTTAAATAAGGTTAGTTTAGATTTAGCGCATGATGATATTTTTAATGTTTTAACAGAGTATGAAGAGCGGTTTATGGCTTTAGGCAAGGCTATTTATTATGTTGATGCGACAAAGTCCTGATATTTACAAAGTGGTGTTTTTCGTGTATAATTGTTTTGTTAAGGTGATAATATGAAAAAGGTCTTGGTGTTATTTTTTCTGCTATTTATGATGTGTGGTTGTGCAAATTTGAATACTTTTTCTTATGAAACATTACTTGATGAGGTGTTTTCTAGTAATGTTAATGTTACTAATGAGCAAAGAAAGGGTTATTTGTATTATTTACCAAAGGGTATGCGGATTATGAAGACGGTTGAAAGTAATGAGATTTTGGCCAAGGAGAATATTTATTATTATTTGTATGTTGATCGGGTAAGTTATTATAATAAGGTTAAGGCTGATTATGCTTTAAAGTCTGATGTTGTTTTAAGTAAAAAACTTGAAAATGGTGATCAGTTTGGTTATGTAGAGGTTAAAAAAACTACAAATGAAAAATATTTTATTGAAATAATGTATAATTATGCTAAAATAGAAGTGATAGTACCAAGTAGAAAGCTTGAAGAGGCTTTATGCTATTCGGCGTCTATTTTGTCATCTATCAAGTATCAAGATACAGTTTTAAAAAGTTTAATGGAAGAAGATTCTTTAAAAGCTAATGAAATGGAGTATAATATTTTTGAGACGGCAGATACAGAAAGTGGATATTTACAGATTGCTGAGGAATATGGTCGTTATGAAGAAAAATCAGAAAGTGTTGATCCAGATTTTATAAGAAGATAAGGAAGGGTATTTAATATGGGTTTATTAAACAAATTAAAAAATGTTTTATTTGTGGAGGAAGTAGTTGAGGTTCCGGTTAAGGAAGAGGTAAAGAAAAAGCCTGAAGTAGCTGCGGTTAAAAAGCCTAAGATTAATTTTGAGCCTAAGGAGGATTTGATTAGCGACAGAGAGCTTTTTAAGGCTGAGAAGACTTTTGATTTTCCAGCTTTTGATGATAAAGAGTTTGATGATATGAAAGGTTTGCCAAAGATAAATATTGAGGAGCCTAAAGTAGAAGAGCCTAAAAGTATGGCGATTAATATTTTGGATCATGAAAGACCAAAGATTAAGAAGCCAAAGGAGATTAAGACTGAGGAGATTCGGGGCCGAGCTTATCAGACTAAGAAAAGTGAGTTTAGGGATACTTCTAAGTTTAAACCTTCGCCTGTTATTTCACCAGTTTATGGGGTGTTAGACAAAAATTATAAGAAAGAGGATTTAGTTGTACCAAAAAAGGAAAAGGCTATTGATGTTGATGATGTTAGGAAGAAGGCTTTTGGTACTTTAGAGGAAGATTTGGAAAAAACTTTGTCAAAGCCAGTTAAGAAGTTTTATAATGAGGAAAAGAAAATTGATGATGAGTTACCAAAGATTAAAAAAGATGAGGATGAAGAAAAGTCAATTGAGGATTTGTTAGAGGAAACGGCTTATGATGTAATAGATTTGCCAAAGGAAGATTTAGATTATGATGATAAAGATGTTGAACCTATCGAAGATGATGTTTTGGAGGAAAGTGAAGAGGATTCAGATTTATTTGGTTTGATTGAATCAATGTATGATAAAAAGGAGGATGAATAATGAGTTTTTTGTTAGAGTTTTTACCAATTATTATTTATATTTTATTGATTATTATTTTGGTGATAGGAATTGTTTTAGCAATTAAGGTTATTATTACTTTGGATAAGGTTGAGCGAACGGTTGATAATGTTAATGAAAAAGTTCATGCTTTAGATAGTTTGTTTCGGATTATTGATACGACTACTGATAAGATTGTTTTAGTAACTGATAAGGTGGTTGAGTCAATTGTGGGGGCTATTACGAGTATGTTTGCTTCTAAGAAGAAAAAAGTTGATGTAGAATCAAAAGTAGAAGTTAAGAAAAAGAGTGCGAAGTCATGAAAAATAACAAGTTTCAAACTTTTTTAACTGGGGCATTAGTTGGGGTTGGTTTAGGACTTTTGCTGGCTCCTTTTGATGGTAGCGAGACAAAAAAAGAGTTGAAATCTAGTTTAAATGAACTTTTGGATAGTGTTAAGAATGTTGATATTGAGGCTAGTCGGGCTTTGTTTATGAAGCGTCTTAGTCAAATTCAGGATGATTTGAATGATTTAAGTGATGATGCGAAGGTTGATTTGATTAAGAAAAGGCTTACTTCGATTGCTAAAACTTGTGATGATTTGGCAAGTGTGGCTATGGATAATGATTTTGTTAAGGTTAAAGATGC
>CANQYR010000067.1 GCA_947628125.1 uncultured Bacilli bacterium | reverse complement strand
CTAATTTAGGTGGTAATGATTGAGATTCAATGGTGACGGTTGTTAAGCCACTAGGTTTGGTAAAGCTACTACCGGTTTTAAAGATGTGGTTAGCTAGATAGGCACCTAGTTGATTTCTTGGTAAGCTACTGGTTCCCATGACGAAGTAGTGGTCTTTATCCATGTCTACTTGGTCGTATCCTAGCCATGTGGCTATTGAGTAATCAGGGCTATAGGTATTAATCCATTGGTCTGGGGTGGCATCTGATGGAACGCCTTTGGCAGCGGCATCGGCATCAGACATGTTAGATGTTCCGGTTTTGGCTCCAACGCTGCTTCGAAGGTTGTAGTTGATGTTACCACCAACGCCTTTGCTAGTTGCGTATACTAATATATCGGTTATTAGGTAAGCTGTTTCTTCGGACATGACTCTTTTCTTTTCGTATTTCCAGGTGTATACTTCTTCGGTTTCAAGGTTAGTTACTTCGGTAAAGGAGTATGGTTCGATGTAATAACCACCTCTACCAAAGGCAGCATAGGCAGCGGATGCTTCAAGAGGAGACCAGCCATTTGGAAGGCCACCAATTGAGTAAGCTTCGTTTAGGTCTTTGCCATAGTCAATGCCTAAGCCATGAACAAATTCAGCAATTTTTTCTCTATCAACCATTTGGAAGGCTTGTAGGGCTGGGATATTTCTTGAGTCAGCAAGGGCTGTTTTTATACTTGTTACGCCAGTGTAGCCAAAGTCCCAGTTATTCATTTTGATACCATTATCATAGGTATAAGGGTAGTCAAGAAGAACTTGTTGTGGTGAGACGTTGTTGTATTCTATTAAAGGTCCATAGTCAAATATTGGTTTAGCAGTTGATCCTGGTTGTCTTGCGATGTTAGAACGGTCTAGTCCATTAGCAACGTAGTAACGGCCAGGTCCTAGGGCGATTATGCTACCATCTTTGGTTGATGTTACAGCAACACCAACTTGAACTTTGTCGTCTTTGAATTTCCAAGCATCACCGTTTTGAAGGTTATTAACAACGTCTTGTTTGGTTAGGTCAAAGGTTGTTTTAACGGCATAGCCACCTTGTTCGATGTTGATTTTTAGTTTTTCTTGGATATCGTTTTTAACAAAGTCGATTAGGTTTTGATATGGGTTTTTGGCATTTTGAGAATCAATGTCTTTTCTTAGTAAGGATTCAACTGGTATTTTTTCAGCGTCTTCTTTTTCTTGTTCGGTTATGTAACCATGTCTTACCATTAAGCTTAAGACGGTGCTTCTTCTTTCAGTTGCATAATCAGGGTTTGTGTAAGGGTTAAATAAGGTAGGGTTGTTATACATACCAACGATGATGGCAGCTTCATTTAAGGTGATATCAGATACGCTTTTGCCAAAGAAGTATTGGCAGGCTTGTTCAACACCGTTTATACTAGCGTAGTTTATGCCACCACTTGCAAGCCACATGGAGTTAAAGTATAGTTCAATTATTTCTTGTTTGGTGTATTTTTTTTCGATTTTAAAGATGGACATGTAGATGTCGGTAAATTTTCTTATTATACCTTTGATGCCTTCCGCGTCACTTGAGGTAAAGTTTTGTTTAACTAATTGCATGGTGATGGTTGAGGCACCACCGGCATCTTGGTTTCCGGCTACTTGACCTAGTGTGGCTTTTAAAAAGCGGCCAGCATCTAAGCCATTGTGTTGGAAAAATCTTGAGTCTTCGGTGGCGATTAATGCATCAACTAGAACTTGAGGAAAGTCTTCGTAGTTTTTTAAGACACGGTTTTCGTTTCCTAGTCTGGTTATTAATGTGCCATTGCAATCATAGATAACGCTTGCTTCACGGTTATATAGTTTGTTAACGTCAAATTCTGGAGCGGTAAAAACTATGTATAGGGCAAAAGCAACAACGGTGGTAGCAATGGCAATGCCAATGGCTACTAGTATTACTAAGAAGGTATGATTGTTTTTTCTTTTTTTCTTTTTTTCTTTTTTTTGAGTTTTTTTGTTTTGTTTATTTTCTTTTAGTGTTTCTTTGATTTGCTTTGGCGTTTTAAGTTTTCTTTTTTTTATTTCCATTTTAACGGTCCTTTCTAAAATATATTTCATCGACAGTGTCAAGATATGGATAATTAGGATGAATTGCCGGTTTTATTAGGTATCCTTTTTCTTGCAGGTAAGATAATGGTATACTTTTGCGGGTATTATTATTTATAAAGTCAATTAGATCTTCTCCTTTTAAAAGGTATAATATGCCACACATTTTAATAAGAAGGAAGGCTATTCCTTGGTGTTCTAAAACTTTTTTAAGGTGAAGTATTTGATGATTATGAATATTAGCTAGGGGAAACGATGTTTTATTTTGGGTTTCTTTAGCTTCAAATTCAATGTATTTACCTTTATATAAGCCGTTGTAGTCTAAAGTTGATGGGGCAAGGAAGTATCCTTCGTCTATTTTCCTACCATGGGGTGTGTAACTTGCTTTACTAATACCAATGGGGGTAGGTTTTTTATATATTAAGGCACGATTTATTTCGATGTAATATTCGTTTGAATCATTTATTTCACTTTCCAAATCCATACCACGGTTAGCATAGTTAGTTATTTTTGTTATGTTTTTTTTGATATTATTCGGATAATGCATATGTACCTCCGTTATCATTATACTATGTTTTAAGGCAAATTAAAAATGAAAGATAGCAAAAATATGTCAATTAACTTTTTTTGACTAGGTTTGTCGATTGGCAAGACATGGTAAAGAAAATTTTGTACAATTGTATTTAATGAAGGAGGGATTTTTGATGGTGTGTGAAAATTTACTTGATGATATGTTCGCGTTAGTTTCGATGGCTAAATTAAGTTTACTGGAATATAGTATAGAAAATAAGGAGGTTTAAGGGGCTGGTATTGACAAATAGGCTATAAATTTGATATATTTTACTTGCGAGGATGTGATTGTGTGATTAGTGAAAGAATTGTTTTAAGTCCAGAAGATATTTATGAAAAAGAGTTTAAAATTGACGCAAGAGGATATAGACCACAAGAGGTTGATAATTTTTTGGATTTAGTTATTAAAGATTATGGTGAATTTATTAAAATTATTCATGCTTATGAGAAGGAATATCAAAATCTGAATCGTGAGAATAAAGAGTTAAAAGCAGAATTACGCCGAGTACAAACTAAGTTAGATGAGGAGGAAAATAGTTCTTCTAACAATAGTAATTATAGTAATGTTGATTTATTACGAAGAATTAGTCAATTGGAAAAAATTGTCTATGGTAAAGAATAATAACTGGACAAATGCTGCGTGCTATTCATGTTGAGGAAAGTCCTTGCTCGCACAGCCTGAGATGGTTGTAGTGTTTGTGCATAGGGAAAAAATAACCTATGGCCGATTTAATTCGGACGGCTTTGAAAGAACCTAACCATGGTTTGAGTAAATATAAAAGTGCCAAAGTGACGAAGAAAAGGGAAACCTTGGAAGTGGAACGTGGTAAACCCCGCAAGCGAGAAACCCAAATTTTGGTAGGGGAGCTATTACTAGGAATTAAACGATGTAATGGACCTATTTAAGGTAGATAAATATTTGTCGCGTGTAAACGTACAGAACAAGGCTTATAAGTTATTATTTTTTTTAATTTAAGGAGTGATTTACTTTGTTTTTTATTGGTCAAGAGCTTAAGGAAGCTAGAGAATCTAGTGGTGTATCTTTAAAAGAGGCGTCGGTTGATTTAAATATTAAGGATGTTATTTTAGAGAATATTGAGGCTGGTAGTATTGGCGGTTTTAAGGATATTTCGCTTTTGAAGACTTGGATTGGTTCTTATGCTAAGTATTTAGGTTTGAATGAAAATCAGCTTATTGATGAGTTTAATGAGTATATGTTTGAGTATACATCAAAAATACCGGTTAAGGAAATTGAAAAGAAAGTTATGGAAATAAATAAGGAAAAGCAAGAGGAAAAGGTTTCTTCACCTTATACAAATCCAACGGTTAAGAATTCAAAGTTTAATTATATTTATATATATTTGGTGCTGATTTTGGCGGTTATTTTGATCATCATTTGGAGCGCGAAGCAAGTAGCATAGGAGGATTGTATGAATTTAGCAAATCGATTAACAATAAGTAGAATTGTGATGGCAATTTTTATAATGGTATTTTTGTTGTTGCCATGGAATGAGTTTGGCATTTCTTTCCCAACTTTTTTGGCAAGTGGCAAGATTTTGATTGATGTTAGATATATAGCGGTTGGGATAATATTTATTGTGGCCAGTATTACAGATTTTTTGGATGGAAAGATTGCTAGATCACAGAATATGACTACTGATTTTGGAGCTTGTCTTGATGCAATTGCTGATAAGTTGTTAGTTAATGGTCTTTTAATTATTTTAGCTTATCAAGGTTTTATAAGTGAGGTTGTGCCGGTTATTATTGTAAGTCGGGATATAATTGTTGATGCTTTAAAGACTTTAAGTGCGAAAAATGGGGTGGTAGTAAAGGCTAATATATGGGGTAAGGTTAAAACAGTTTGTATGTTAGTTGGTGTTTCATTGGTGTTATTTTATAATATGCCTTTTGAGTTATGGAATTTTCATTTAGATGTTTTGCTTGTTTATGTGGCTACGGTTTTATCGGTTTTATCAGCGGTTGTTTATTATTTTGAAATTACAAGTGGTTTAAAAAAGTAATTACTTCATTTTGGGTGAAGTTTTTTTTAAAAGAAAATTTTGTCAAATTTTGACGAAACAAATGTTCGCAAAAAATGTTGACAAATAAAAAAAACTAAGATAGAATTGTTTTAGAAAGAAGTTGATTTTTTTGAAAATTACAAAAGATATTAAAGATAAGGATAAAGCTTTAGAACAAGTTTTAGCAGATATTGAAAAGCAATTTGGCAAAGGGGCTATTATGAAGTTAGGTGGTAATGAGCATTTAGAGATAGATGTTACTTCTTCGGGTTCTTTATCTTTGGATATAGCTTTGGGAGTTGGAGGTTATCCTAAGGGCCGGATTATTGAAATTTATGGGCCAGAGTCTTCTGGTAAGACGACTTTTGCTTTGCAGGCTATTGCGGAGGTACAAAAAGAAGGAGGCCGGGCGGCTTTTATTGATGCTGAGCATGCTTTGGATCCTGTTTATGCTAAGAATTTGGGCGTTAATATTGGGGAACTTTTATTAAGTCAACCTGATACTGGTGAGCAAGCTTTAGAGATATGTGAGGCTTTGGTTCGGAGTGAAGCTGTTAATATTATTGTTATTGATTCGGTCGCGGCTTTAGTGCCACAGGCTGAGATTGATGGGGAAATGGGCGATGCACATGTCGGTT
>CANQYR010000066.1 GCA_947628125.1 uncultured Bacilli bacterium | reverse complement strand
AAAATTTGCTTAGCAGATTTTCCTTTTTTGTATACAAATTTCCTTAAAATAGCCAAAATTTGCTTTTTTTCATATTTATGTAAACTTTACACATAAAAAAAAGAACTTAACAGCTCTCTTAATTATTAGATATCAAATCTTTATCATCTAATTCCACTTTATTAATCAAATCAAACCTTTTGGTAATCTTTTCGGTAGTATTATGAATATCCTTAACATCTTTACTAACAGTTTCAATACTTCTCGTTAACTTATCCCATCTTTCCTTATAACGCATAAATTCCAAAGCCAACTTATTTAACTCACTTTGCATTATCTTAGCATACTTATTACGTTCCAAATTTTTAATTATCATATAAACCGTCGTTAAAGTACTCATCAAAGTTGTTGGTGATGTAATCCATACTCTTTTTTCATAAGCTTCCCTAAGTAAATCAGGATGATAAGCGTTAATCTCAGCAAAAATAGCTTCCGCCGGCAAAAATAAAATCGCCTGATTAGATGTTTCACCCTCAATAATATACTTACTAGCAATCGCATTAATATGTTTTTTTACATCACTTTTGAATAACTTAGTAGCATAATCTCTTTCCTCTTTACTTATACTTTTATTAGTCATTTTTTCATAATTTTCCAAAGGAAACTTTGAATCAATTACTATATTGCCTAAAGGTTCAGGCGCAAAGATTATAGAATCAGCAATATAGCCATTTGACAACTTATACTGCAAATGATAAATTTTCTCATTATTCTCCCCAAATACACTCGATAAAATATAATTTAAATTAACCTCGCCAAAAATTCCTCTCGTTTTCTTATCTGTTAAAACACTTTGCAAAGACACAATTTCCGTAGACAAACCATCAATTTTTTTCTGAGCCTCATCTATTTTTGTTAAACGTTCCAAAACAGAAGTAAAAGTCTTATTAGTCTTCTCAAAATTTTCATTCAAACGTACATTAACATTTTCATTCATAAGCAATAACTTTTTTTCAATCCGATCATTCAAATTATCAAAATCTTTAACCAAAGACTCTTTAAAATCATATTTAAAATCACCAATTTCTTTAACAAAATTAGCTTCAAAAACTCCTAATTTTTCAATAACATTTAAATCACTTCGTTTATTTTTTTCAAGTCTAATAATTAGTATTATTACCAAAACTATAAGTACCACTATGCCAATTAATATTCCATATTCCATAATTCTTAAAACTTATTTTCCTTTCTAACATTATTATACTATACAAAAAAAATTCCTTCAACAACTAGTAAATTACCTGTGTTACATCATAGCCCAAATACTCTAACATAATAGCAGCCTTACTACTATGTAAACCTTTTTTACAAATTAAATAATAAGACTGATTTTTATCTAACAAATCTTTATAATGTAGCAAAAGCCTTTGATAAGGAATATTCAAAGCTCTTGGATCATGAAAATTATTAAAATCATAAGGATCTGATAAATCAATTAATTGCCCCATATTTGCATCATAACTTTTAAGAGTCATCCTCTTCATTTAAATCACCTAACATAAAATATGTTAAAAAATATATGTTGCCTATTTAATTAGACTAAAAAAAGGATTATTCATCCCCAAAAAAATCATCAAAAAATTCATCATCTGTAATTTTATTATCATTCATAATAATTGCATCGGTATCAACATTAATCTTTGGTTTTTCATCTTTTTTACTAGCCCCATCTTTTTTCTTTGACTTTTCATCTTTTTTACTAACATCATCATGAATCTCTTCATTATCTTCCAAAGCTTTAGCCTGTCTTTCTTCCTCTTCATCAAGCTCCTTTAACTTTTGATCAATATCCGCGATCATCTTATCTATATCCTCACTAGATAATGAAGAAGGCCTATTCATATTCATCATCCCAGGATTAAATTGTCCAATAAAAGGATTAAAAGGCATTTGATTACTATCACCACTATTTAACATTTCTTTTCTTTTAGCCTCTGAAACAAAGTTTTTAATATCAAATATATCAACATTTTTTCTTTCCCTCTTAGGAAAAGCCATCTCTGTTCTTTTAATACCCCAATCAATTTTAAAATCAGGTTCTAACTGCGTCTTAAAAGGAGCAAGCCTAGAACGAATAATAATTGCTTGAAAAAGCTTCATTTTCTGCAAATCCGTAATTGTTACCAAAGGCGTTGAAACCGTTTTCTCTTTTTCCTTACTCTTTTCTTCCCCACACATTTTACTAATCTCTTCCAAAGCCGCCATTTCCGTACTAATCAAATAAATCCAATTATTACAATTACCCTTAATTATCTCCGCGACTTCCTTGCCATAAACATCATTTAACTGTGAAAAATTTTGAATAATAAAAGTAAAACGAATATCTCTACTACGCGCCGCCGAAACCATTGAATCAACATCACTTAAAGGTGGCATATTAGCAAACTCATCCAAAATAAAATTTGTTCTAATTGGTAATTTACCACCATTTTCTTTAGCCACATCAATAAGTGTTTCATAACATTGCTTTAAAAAAACCGTAAGCAAACTATGATATGTTGTTTTCTCATCATGAATAATTAAAAAAACAGCTGTTTTCTTTTCCCCAATAGAACGCATATCAAAATCACTATAAGATAACATTTCACTTAACTTTTCTCGCGAAGAAAATATTCTAATCTTTTGCTTAAAAGTCGATAAAATCCCTCCCTTTGTATCACTAGGAGCATTAATAGTGTTTGACGCAAAAATATACTCCGAAGAAGAAGCACCCTTTAAATTAAAATACTCATTAATATAATGACTTGCCGCGAAACGTTCTTCTCCAATCGTACTCATATAATTAATTGAATTTAAATTAACCTCTGATTCCTTAGCATCTCTAAATAAACCCAACGCTAAAGCACAAAAATAATCAGCTGCCGACCTTTCCCAAAAGGCTGACTCCTTATTTTTAGGATCAACTAAAATATTAGTGGCAATATCATCTAATAACTCTGTTGCTTTATCATTATCCTTATTTTTATAATATTTATAAGGCAAAGTTAAAGGATTCCAGGCATTACCATCCTCAGGATCACGAAAATTCAAAACAATTATATTATAACCTTGCTCTTTTAAATAACTACCACAATATTTGTATAACTCTCCCTTAGGATCAGTTATAATAATACTCTCACCTTTCTTAGCCAAAACATTAACCTGTGGCTTAACCAAACATTCTGTTTTACCTGAACCAGTTGTCCCAATAACCAAATTATGATATTGACCATTATCAACCCATATATCAGTCCCATTATTAATTAAAGGAATACCAGCCGCATCAATTACCTTATCACTAGCCTTAATATGTGCGACCCACTTATCTTCCTTAATCTCTTTCTCTTTTGACCACCTTGAATAACCTTTTTCCTCTTTTTTCTTCACATTAATAATATGCTTTCCACTTTTATCTTTCTCAAAAATATAAGAAGAAACACTAGAAAAAATCATAATCAACGCTATAACAAACATAAAAATAGTAAGTAATATATAATCAGGCCCAAAAGCCGGAAAAGGATTCAAACCATAAAAAGTTCCATCATTAGCAAAAGATGCAAAATTTAAAACTGCAATTGCACATAAATACAATAAAAATATACAAAAAATGACAAAAATCACAAAATCTCTTGGTGAAACACGAAACTTCATACACAACCTCCTTAATAACTCTAATTATACTACAAACAAAAGCAAAAAAGAATAAAAACCTAATAATTAGCCATATTAAAGCTTACCCTATAATCCATAACCGCCTTTTCATAAAAAACAAACGTATTAAAATTCATATCCTTAACTTCATAAACATGATCATTTCCACTCAAAGAATTACAATTATATACCTGATAACTCAAATTATTCTTGTTGCTGTTCATAAATTTTACATAGTCATCTTTATTAGGATATTCCTTTTTTCGAAAATCTTCATCTAACAAAAGATAAGTACTAGAAATATCATCATTAATTTTTTCTATAAAATCATTCAAATATAAATTACAAATATAATCAGCATTTATAACATTTGAACCCTTAAATTCGTTAGCTAAATTTAGTTCAATGGGTAAAGAAGGATCCTTAATTGGAAAAACATCTGTAGAATCTAGAGGATATATCGCGTAACTAGCATTAGTATAACAAATACCAACTAAAAACATAACATCCTTATCAATTATATCGCTATCATCAAAATAATCCGCCATAAGATTTCCCTTAACATAATACCAATAATTATCACCATAAACTTTATAATCCATCTGTTTAACCTTAATTGATACATCTAACAAATCCTCAAAATTACCTACATTATAATAAAGATTATTTTCATTAATACCCTTAGCCTTAACATAATCAGCATGTAAAACATTTAACAAAGATGAACTATCCTTAAAAGTTATATAATTTAAATAAGTATTTAAAACATTTACAACCGAGAAAAATTGACTATACTCACGAACACTTTCCATTTCAAAAGGCACAGATAAAACTTCTTCTTCATTTAAAACAACATTTCTATCATCCCTAGTAAATAAAAAGGCAAGGCCAAAAACTATTAAAAAGACCCCAATTACAATACTAAATAAAATAATTTTTTTCTTTTTCATATGTCCTCCTATTTACAACCATTTTGTACATAACTATATAAATTTTCTGCATAAGTTTCCCGTACTTCTTCACAAACATCAGTTTTTTCAAAATTCTCACAAAAATGCTTTGCCTGATTAACAACAGAATGATTTTCTCTTAAATATTCTTCAGCTTCCGCAAAATCATTACTATTTAACTCATTAAGTAAAAACTTTAACTGATTATTAATATCCTTCCAAGCACTACCATAGACACTCATAAGATTAACAAACCGGCTATCTTTCCACTGGGCTATACCATGAGCAGTACCATTAACAATGGAAGGATCAAACCCACTTTCCTGCTGTAAATTTCCCATAATACCAGCAATTGCTTTATCACTATAGCCACTATTCTTTAAAGTTAAACATATCGTTTGTTTATAATCATCGCCAGATACAACACTACCAGAACCACTACAAACTTTTCTTGGATCGCCTGCTGATACATAATTAGTTGGATCAACAACCTCACCATTTACCTTAACTTGAAAATCAAGATGTGGTCCCGTTGAATTACCAGTATTACCCATCGTGCCAATAACTTCTCCTTGCACTACCTTCTCATCTTTTTCAACCAATACACTATTTAAATGCCCATAACGCGTGACACTACCATCATTATGAGAAATATAAACCGCATTACCAAGCTGATTACCACATAAATGATCA
>CANQYR010000065.1 GCA_947628125.1 uncultured Bacilli bacterium | reverse complement strand
ATTTTATCAGTTATTAAAAAAAAAAACAAGCATTAGTGCTTATTTAACATCTTTTAAAGTAGCTATATAAGAGCCATTAGGGCTTAATACTTCAATTTTATCGCCTTTTTTGTGGCCTATAACAGCTTTACCAATTGGGCTTTCATTAGAAATCTTATTAGAAAGGGGATCAGCTTCCATTGAACCTACTAATTCATATTCTTCTGTTTCACCATCATCATAAGTAATTGTAATTATAGAACCTACTTGGGCACTGCCTTTTTTACTGCCATTAGCAATAGTACTATGTTCTAGTTTAAATTCCAATTCTTTGATTCTTGCTTCTACTTGAGCTTGTTCATTTCGCGCGGCATCATAATCAGAATTTTCGGATAAATCGCCTTGCGCCCGAGCGTCTTTTAAGTCTTTAATAACTCTTGGTCTGACAACTGTTTTTAATTCTTTTAACTCCGTTTCTAAGTCTAAATAACCTTTGGGCGTTAAAATTATGTTTTCTTCGTTTTCCATGTAAAATTCATCTCTTTCTAAAAAGTATACTTGGTAATATTACAATAAATTTTAGGGTTTGTCAACTATTTATTGCATATTAAAAATTGTATGCCAAATAAGGAAAAAAGTTCCTTTTTAATCATTAATTTTTATGTGCATCATATCATAGGGATTAAGTTTAAAGGGAACTTTTAATTGGACTATCATTCTTGGGTGATTGGCCCGGTTAATAATTTGATCTTTGGCAAATATTTCATTAATAGTATAAGTTTTGGTTTCAATATTAGGGCCAAAAAATTCTACAACATCGCCTGTTTGGAAAAGGTTTCGCTGTTCAATTGTTGCTAATTTATTTTCTAAATCATAATCTAAAACTAGGCCTAAAAAATCTTGATTTGATTGTTCGTTTCTACCAAAGTAATATTGATCGTTATAATCTGGTAGATGGTTAAAAAATTGAGGTGCACTTTGCCTATTGGCACATCGGTTTAAAACTTTTAAGTAGTAGTCTTTTTTTTCTTTGGTTAAAGTATTGTTTAGTAAGGCATCTAGCATTCTTCTATAGCAAAGAGTGATTGTTGCTATGTAATAAATGCCTCTCATTCGTCCTTCAATTTTGAAAGAATTAACCCCTATTTTGATCATTTCTTCCATATAATTTACTAAGTTTAAGTCTTTGCTAGACATGGTAAAAGTTTTTTCTTCATCTTGATATGTCCAGCGGCATACTTGGGCACAAGCGCCTTTATTAGCATCACGATTGGTTAAAACATTAGACATTATACATCTACCTGATATGCTTGTACACATGGCCCCATGGATAAAGCATTCTAGTTCAATGTTGGTTTGCTGTTTTATTTTAAGAATATCTTCTTTGCTGGTTTCTCTTGCTAAAACGATTCTTGATACGCCTAAGTTTTTATAAAAAGAAGCGGCTTTATCATTTGTTACACTAGCTTGGGTTGATAAGTGAACTTCTAATGGTATTTTTTCTTCTTTTATTAGTGATATTATGTATATGTCACTGGTAATTACGGCATCTATTTTTATTTTACTTAAGGAATAAAGGTATTCTTTTAAGCCTTTATTATCTTCATTATGAAGAACAACGTTTACGGTTACGTATATTTTTTTATGAAGGTTATGGGCATAGTTGGTAGCCTCTTTTAATTCTTCAAGGCTAAAGTTTTTGGCCCCGGCTCTAAGGTTATATTTATAGCCACCAACATAGACAGCATCGGCCCCATAAAGTAAGGCAATTTTTAATTTTTCTAAATCACCTGCTGGTGATAGTAATTCAATATCCATTAGACCTCCTTTATTTTGTTTGTTGTTTTATTATCTAAAAAACCTGTATGTTCTAGGCTTTGGTTTTTAAAGGTTTTGATTAATTCTTTGGCATCCATGTTTGTATAAAATGAGTTAATTAAAAAACCGGTGATGTTTTGACTTTTAATGTTTGGTTTTAGGCAATAAAGATGATCATCATATAACATGGTCCCCCACTCATTTTCTACGGAAATAAAAGGATATTTAGTTATGGTTTCTTTAATGTTTAGGATTTTTTTACTTGCAATTTTATAGTGGCTGGCGTAGTTTTGGTTTAGCATTCTTCTTGAATACATAGTCGGTAAATAGCCAAGGCCATAAAGGATGACTGGTTTAGTTGCGTTTTTTAGTATTTCATTAGTTTCATCTAAGGTAATATCTGGAGAGACAACTATGGTTGTCATGTATTTTAGGTAAGTATTTATGGTCATATAAGAGCAGTTCGCGTGCATGGCATAGAGATTTTTTTCAATTGGCATGTGTTTTATTAGTTCATATACACCTAGGTCTTCAAAGAAAATGCCAATAATATTATTTGGTAATTTTGTTAATATTTGTTTTAGTTTTTCGATGTCTTTGGTATGTAAAATACGGTTTATGTATAAATAAGAATTATCGTTTTTAATATCAGCTAGTTCATAGGTTTTGGTAAAACCAACTGAAAAATCCTTTAAAGGAAATAAATAGTAGACATTACTTATTTTCTTTAAAGAAATACTTTCACTGACAATTATATAGTATTTTATTTTTTTCATTTGCGCACACTGATGCTTAGGCCATCGCCAACATCATAAAATTTAGTTACAAATTCTTCGTTATTGTTTAAAAATTCAATGTAAGATTCGATTTTTTTGACAAGGCTTTTAAGGTTTTTGCTTTCAATTTTATCGGAATTACCAACATAACCATGAAACTTTAAGTTATCAGTTATAATTGCGCCTTTATCAGCAAGGAAAAATTTATATTTTTCAAAAAACTTCATATTTTGGCCTTTGGCAGCATCGATAAATATTAAGTCGTAACGGTTTTCTTCGGGTAAATTTAAGTCGAGGGCATCTTGAAAGACAACGTTTACTTTTTGATCAAAGCCACATTTTTTGACGTTTTTTAAGCATTCCATGTAGCTTGTTTCGTCTCTTTCAATGGTTGTTACTTTAACATCTTGACTACATGAAGCCATTAATATTGATGAATACCCAATAGCTCCCCCTATTTCTAGGACATTTTTTATCCCATTGGCTTTAATGAATTTCATAATGAAAGCAATGGAGTTTTTTTCAATGATTGGGACATTATGATCTTTGGCATATTTTTCCATATCCAAAATTAATTCTTTCATTTTATCACTACTTTCTAAATACAACCAGCAGTTCTTAGTTCATTTGTTTTAGCATAAAATTCGGTGGCTGTTGTTAAAAATGTTAATTCGCCGGTGCAGGTGTTCGCAACAAAATAGTAGTAATTTGTGTTACTTGGTTCAATGGCTGCTTGAATGCTAATTAATGAAGGACTGCAAATAGGTCCAATAGGTAGTTTACCATTCATTTTACCATTCGTCAATCTTGTGTTATAAGGATTATCGTTATTTAAAACATCCCAAGTTTCGGAGTCTTTGCCCATTTCTTTTTTGGCTCCATAAAAAGCGGTTACGTCACTTCCTAAGCTCCAGTTTTCATTTAGTCTGGTGTAAAAGACTTGGGAGGCTGTTTTTCTCTCATCTAGGGTGTTGGCTTCTTTTTCTAATATTGATGCCATGGTTAATAATTCATGGATGGTATAGCTATTATTTGTTATTTGCTCTTTTAATGGTTCTAGGGTAAGACTTGTATTATCTAATAGTGATGTTACTACTTCTTTGGGACTTAAGTTGTTTAAAAATTCATAAGTATCTGGTAATATGTATCCTTCTAAGGGATAATATATTTCGTCATTTAAAATGTCACTTGTTAAGAACCAGTATTTTTCTATTAATGTGGCTAAAAATTCTTTATCGGAAATGGTGTTTAAGAATTCTTGCTGGCCAAATTCTAAGTTATCGCTTAAAGTTTTGGCAAAGTCAATTAGTCTTTCTCCAGGAATGATGGTGATTTTTGATGAGTTTATTTTGACGTCACCTTTGGCAAATTTATCAAGCATTTCTTTGACACTCATGGCTTTATTTAGTTCATAATCACCGGCTTGGATGGTATATTTATGGAAAAATAAGAAAGCATCTAGGGCAAATTCACTTCTTATTAGTCCTTCTTTAGCAAGATTTTTAGCAATTAAGGTTTTGCTTGTTCCCGGCTCGATGGTAAAAATTTGATTTTCGGTATTTTGGCTTTTGGGTCCGATGCCCCAAAAATAAAAACTAATGCCACCAATTATTATAAGGCTTAAAATGACGGCAATGATGATGATTATTTTTTTCATATTATCCCTCTTTACTCTTTTCTTTTAATTTATCTAATATTGCTTCAATTGTAAACCATTCTTCGTTGGTTTTGATTGGAAGCAGTTCTTTTTTATCTTTATCTTCTTTTAAAATGGCCGCGTGAATATTTAATGTTTCTTTTTCTTTTTTGGAGTCAGTGTAAACTATATACGTTTTGTTTTCTTTCTTGGTTGTAAAGGTGTACAGTACTTTACATTCTTTTATTTTGCCTTTTTCATCTTTAATTTTTATAACACTACTTTCCTGCATTTAAACCCTTTCTTTCTCTTAAAAAAGTGTCAAGAAGAATTGCCGCGGCAACATTATCAATTACTTTTTTTCTTTTTTGACGACTATGATTTGTGGCGATTAATATTTTTTCAGCTTCAATGGTTGATAGACGTTCATCAACAAGATATATGGGAATGGTAAAATGTTTTTTGAGCATTTCTTGAAACTCTAAGCTTCTTTGAGCGGCAAAGCCAAGGGTGTTGTTCATATTTTTAGGTAAGCCAATGACAATATCGGTGATGTTTTTTTCAGCAATTATTTCTTTTAGTTTAGGGATGCTACTTGTAAAGTCATTTTCCTCATAATGAATGGTTGTTAAGGGACTAGAAAATTGGTTAGTCGGATCACTTACAGCCACACCTAAAGTTTTAGTTCCAACGTCTAAGCCTAAGTATCTCATTTTAATACTTCTCGCAGAAGGTACGCCAAAATGTCGGTTCTTTCAATACTTTTTATTTTACTTCTGGCATCTTGATAAGTTGATATATAGCCTGGGTCGCCACTTATTAAGTAGCCCGCTAGTTGTTTAATTGGATCATACCCTTTTAAAGTTAGGCTTTCACATACTTCTTTTAAAGTTAGTTTGATATTCGCTTTCTGCAACATTTCAACATTAAAAAGCGTTGTATTTTCCATATTCCACCTCATAATCATTTTAATTGTATCAAAAAAAAGTACGGATGACAAGAATTGCAAATAAATTTCAAATTATTTTATGATTAATTTATGATAATGTCTTAAGTGTTAGTATTTGAAAATGTCTTAAAGTTAATGTAATATATGTCACTTGA
>CANQYR010000064.1 GCA_947628125.1 uncultured Bacilli bacterium | reverse complement strand
AGGCAGTTATGGTGGGGGCATAGGATTCCGGTTTGGTATAAGGGCGATGAAATTTATGTTGGTGTTGAAGCGCCTAGTGAAAGTGGGTATGTTCAAGATGAGGATGTTTTAGATACTTGGTTTTCAAGTGCTTTATGGCCTTTTGCAACATTAGGTTGGCCAGAGCTTACTTTAGATTATGAAAAGTATTTTCCTAATAATGTTTTAGTAACTGGTTATGATATAATTCCTTTTTGGGTTAATAGAATGGTTTTTCAAAGTTTACATTTTACGGGTAAAAGACCTTTTGAATATTGTTTAATTCATGGCCTTATTAGGGATAAGGAAGGTAGAAAGTTTAGTAAGAGTTTAGGTAATGGCGTTGATCCAATGGATGTTATAAAAGATTATGGGGCGGATGCTCTAAGGTGGTATTTAGCAACTTCAACTACTTTAGGAACGGACATTAGATATGATGAGGAGAAGGTGGCTTCTTCTTGGAATTTTATTAATAAAATTTGGAATGCTAGTCGTTTTGTTTTACTTAATTTAAATAATGAGTGTGAAGATTCAAAGTTATCTTTAGCTGATAAATGGATTTTAACGCGGTTAGAGAAGACGATTAAGGATGTAACTAAGTTTATGGATCGTTTTGAATTCCAAAATGTTGGTTCTATTTTATATCAATTTATTTGGGAAGATTTTTGTGATTCTTATATTGAGATGGCCAAGTTTAGTTTAAACAAAAAGGCAACTTTGCAAGTTTTAAGAGAAGTTTTAGAGGATATATTAAAGATGCTTCATCCTTTTATGCCTTTTGTAACGGAGAGTATTTATAAGGAAATTGATAGTAGTTATGAGAGTATTATGATTAGTTCTTATCCTATTTATGAAAAGAGTAAATGTTTTAATGAGGCAATGTATGCTATTGATAATGTGCGAAAGTTTGTATCGATGGTTAGAACTTTTAAGCAGGAAAATCAAGTAGGAAAGAATTATCAAATTTATTTGGATGTTGCTTTGGAAAGAGATTTAATTATTAAGCTTTTGAAGTGTGAGGATAATTTGGTTTTAGAAAATATTAGTGGTAATGTTATTTCTTATTTAGATTTTAAGGCAGTTATTTATTATGAAAAGGAAAGAAGCCTTGAAGATGAGAAAAGAGTTTTGAAGGAGATTGAGGCTTTAAAGAGTAGCATTTTAAAGAGGAAGGCTTTACTTAGCAATGATAATTTTGTTAAAAAAGCCCCTGAATCTTTGGTTTTAAGCGAAAAAACAAAGTTAGAGGAAGAGGAAAAAAGGCTTAAGAATTTGGAAAATTAGCAGTTGTTTGACAAAAGTGCTAAAATGTGGTATAATCATACACGTAATAGGGTGATGCTAGCTATAATTTGACTTTTATTTGTTATTGTGCTATAATCCTATTTACACAGGGTTTAGGGGGTATGTTTTTATGAAAAACTTTGTTTTAGACTATGTGAATGAAAATGAATTTAGGAAGTTAGAAAGAGCTTTAAAGAAGTATAATATGCTTGCTTTTAAGAAACTTAATTTTGAATATTATCCTTCACTTCGTAATGGTAAGTTTTTAGGGGAATTAATTAGTCAAAATAAGAAGGCTAATACTAAAACTTATGAGCTTGAGTTACCAAGTGATCCGATGTTTGCGCAGGTACATGGTAAGGTTAAGTTAATTTATACGGTTTATAAAAATGAAGAAACAGTTATGTTAAATGAGATTTTACCAAAGGAAATTTTGTTAGAGGGTCATAAGTCTGAGCTTACTACGTATAAGGGTATTATGATAAGTAAGTCTAATGCTTCTAAAGACATTTTTAAGATTGATTTATTAAATATGTTGCAAGATAAGTAATTATCTTGTTTTTTTGACATAAGATTTTGATGATGGATGATGTTAGAGAACAATTAAAGGAACTTAAGGTGGAAGATTTTATTTGGATTATTTTTATTTTTGTTTCCATTATGGCTATTGTTTCGGATAAGTATGAGAAAGATTGGGTAGTAAGTAAGAAAACATCTTCTTATAAAACTTATAAGGGGATAAATATATTTTTACTTGGTATTTCTTTTTTGGTTTATTTATATTTTGTTTTGCTTAGTTATAAGAAGTATAAAAGTAGTTTGAAAAATAAGAAAGTATCGGAGCTGTTTTTTAGTAAAATTAATTTATTCGCGGCTTCTTTATTTTTAATTGGGGGTTTATTAAATATTTTTATTGAGGTTAATAGTAATGATTTTGATGGTAATCTTTTTTTATAAATTTTAATATGTTATAATGTTAATGGTAGGAGGTTTTTATATGTATTTAAAAGAGGGGCTTAATGAAATGCTTTTAGGAAAATCTCTTAATGATTTTTACTTGGTAATTATCGAAAATAGGGGTAATCTTTTAACGGATGAGGAGTATGAAAAGATAGTTAATAGCAAGGTTGTTTATACTGATGCTTCAAAGGAAGATATAGATGATTTAGCTAATTGTTTTCAAGCTAAGGGATTACCTAAAGAGGCAATGAAAATTATTTATAGCATAGCAAGGATAAGACATATGGGTATTTTAACGATGATTAATGATATGGTATATGATATAGCTAATATGGAATTTGTGGACTTAAGAAGAAATCAAATTATTTGTTTTGATAATTTGGCTAATTATTATGATGATTTAAATGCGCGGGTAAGATTTTTTACGCCAGAAGAAGAACTACAGTTGAGGCAAAAGATGGTTTTACTAGATGTTGATGATCAAAGTAAGATTTATGAGTATGAAAGTGCGCATGTTAATCAAAAGGATAGCGAAGATTTAACTAGTCGTTTTTTGGCTTTAGCAAAAGATAAAACACAGGTTTTATCAAGGAAACTTAAATAAGTTTTTTACATAAACTATATTATTTGTTATAATTTATATGGGTGGTATTATTATGAGTAGTAATGAAAAAAATTTTTATAGGAAGCTTCAGGAGATAAGGTATGATATGGATAAGGCTAGTTTAAATGATGTTAATGATATACTAGATCATTATAATCAAGGCTTTGTCATGATAGATGGGGTTAATTATAATTTTTATATTAGTCCCCTTGAGGCTGCTTGTTTAAATGCTAAATATAAAGAGTATACAGGGTTTGATCATCCTACTTTTATTAAAGAGCAAGCAAAAGTTTTGGATGAAATAATAAAATCAGGGGATGGTATTAGTATTGATGGTAAACCATCTATATATCAAAGGCTTAAAAATAATTTAACGGGTAAGGGATTAGGTATTAGCATTCTTACTAGTGAAAAAGATAGTTATATAAATAAGTATGAGAAAATAAAATTTGATATGGATAAGGCTACTTTAGCGGATGTTAAAGATATTTTAGATCATTATGGTCAAGATTCTGTTTTAATTAATGGCATGCAGCATCATTTTAGTCTTAATGTTTTAGAGGCTGCTTGTTTAAATGCTAGATATAAAGATCTTACGGGATTTGATCATCCTACTTTTATTAAAGAGCAGGCAAAGATTTTAAAAGAGCATATTAAAAGAGGCGATGGGATAAGGTTTGGAGATAATCCATCGGTTTATATGCAGTTAAAAAATAATGCAATTGAAATAGGCAATCACAATCATGTTTTATATAGGATTAATGCAATAATGCAGCATTTAGAAATGGCAAGTTTAGAGGATATAGCTTCATTATTAAACTATTTTGATGGTAGTTCTGTATTAATTGATGGGGTGGCGTATCATGCTTTTAATGAACCAGTGATGGCAGCGAAGTTAAATGCTAGATATAAAGATCTTACGGGATTTGATCATCCTATGTTTGTTTATAAAGCTCCAATAGTTATTGATAGGTTAATGAAAGATAAAGAAAGGCTTCTTGAAGCAGGGGCTTATGATTTTTCTTATTTTGATAAGTTAGAGCAAATAAGAAATGAAATTGGGCAAAATGGTAGAAAAAGATAAAAATGTCTTTTTTTATTTTTGTAATTTTAAACTTTTAACATGTTCTTTTTTTTCTTCAAGGGTTTGTAATTGTTGGAAAAAGGTTTTAAATGGCAAGGAAAATTCATATATTCTTGAACCAGATTGACGGATGTTTATTGTTGTGCAATAAAAAGGTTTATTTAGTATCATCTTTAGTAAATGTTAAAATTATTTCGTTTTCTTTTTTAGCGATTTTTAATATATTGGGATATTTAATGGTTTAAGCAAGGACATTTAAAAATGACTTTACCAGAGACTTTAGAAAATGATCTACACCCAAGATTGATTAGAAAACTTTTTTAATAGCCATAGTCATATTTATGATCGATGCCTAGTTCCTGTAATTTATAATATTTTTTGAGCACTAGACCTATTTCTTTTACGTTATTATCGGGATATTTATTTATTAATACATCATCTATGTTTTTCAGTTTTATAGGGTCCAAATCATGGCCGATTATTTTAAATACAAAGTTATTATAAGCATCTAGTAGATATTCAGTGTTATTATCTTTTAATGTAACAACTACATGGTTAGCTGTAAGGGGAGTTGCTTTATGCCATGTGTCTGTATTATCAACTTTGACATATAATAAAGTAGAGTTAAAGCCTAAGGTTTGCATGATATCATTTATTAGTAAATTTATATGGCGGCAGCATCCTATTCCATACATAACTTGGGCTCCTTGCCTCATATCAGGTAAATTTAAGTAGGCAAAGGATGATGAATATTTTATTTCATTGTTAAAACTAAATTGGCCATTTTTTAGTAATTTAATTATGATGGAATAGCAATCTAAACAGTTTTTGTTTTGCAAGTTTTCTTTTAATGATTGTAAAAAGTTATGATAGCAATTATTGATTGTAAGTTTATCTTTTTCGGTTAAATAAAGCATTTTCTTTTCCTTTCTAAAGAATAAATTATAATTTTTTTTGGACAAATTTAATTGCCAATTTGTTAAAGGTATTATATCACACATAATACTGATAGTAAATTGATGAAAGTTGCGTTTACTTTGAGAATTAGCCCTTGTTTTTAAAAAAATATTATGATACAATGATTAAGTCATGGACCTCTAGCTCAGTTGGTTAGAGCAACCGGCTCATAACCGGTCGGTCGTAGGTTCGAGTCCTACGAGGTCCACCATTATATAATTTGCAGGTGTGGCGAAATTGGTAGACGCACTAGACTTAGGATCTAGCGGAGCAATCCATGGGGGTTCAAGTCCCTTCACCTGCACCATTGAGGTTTAAACTCGCACACTAGCGAGTTTTTATATTTATATAACAAGTTCATAGTATTTGATATTATGGGCTTTTTTCATTATGTAAAGGAGGTATTAGTTATTATGAAAACGACCATAGAAACTTTATCTTTTCCTTGTGAGATTATGAATAAACTAAAAATGAAAGTTAGTACTACTAATCTTAATATTGAGTATTTAGATGGACATATTATTAAATT
>CANQYR010000063.1 GCA_947628125.1 uncultured Bacilli bacterium | reverse complement strand
ACAGTCCGCACAATAACCGCTTTAACTACTTTACCTTTTTTAACAGGACTATTAGGAATAGCTTTTTTAACAGTACCTACGACAACATCACCAATGTTACCATATTTAACTTTAGAACCACCCATAACTCTAATTACAAGTAATTCTCTAGCCCCACTGTTATCCGCAACATTAAGTCTTGATTCTTGCATTACCATAAGTAAACCTCCTAAAGGATAACAGCATCAATTAAAACTTCTACTAATTCATATCTTTTAGTCTTAGATAATGGTCTAGTCATTCTAATTTTTACTGTATCTCCTACTTTTGCTTTGTTATTTTCGTCATGAGCTGCATATTTTTTAGAATATTTAACTCGCTTATTATATAGAGGGTGTTTTTTGGCTGTTTCAACTAAAACTGTAATAGTTTTATTATTATTAGCACTTACTACTTTACCCACTAAGACAGGTTTATTATCAGTCATTATTTAACACCTCCATTTAGTTCTCTTTCTTTAAGAATTGTATTCATTCTTGCAACTTCTCTTCTTAAAGTCATAATTTGTTTTGGTTTTTCTAAAGTACCATTAGCAAGTTGCATTCTTTTAGTGAATAATTCTTCTTTAGATTCTTTAATTTTTTTCTTTAATTCTTTATCAGATAATTTTCTTAGTTCTTTAATTTCCAAGAGAATCACCATCCTTTTTAACAAATTTAGTTTTTATTGATAATTTGTGAGAAGCAAGTCTTAAAGCTTCCCGCGCAACATCTTCAGTTACACCAGTAATTTCAAACATGATTTTACCTTCTTTAACTACTGCTACCCATTCTTCAACATTACCTTTACCTTTACCTTGACGAGTTTCTAAAGGCTTTTTAGTTCTAGGCATATGTGGGAAGATGTTGATAAATACTTTGCCGCCTCTTTTCATGTAACGAGTCATAGCAATACGAGCAGCTTCGATTTGTCTTGCACTTATGTAATTTCCTTCTTTAGCCATTAGGCCAAATTCCCCAAAGCTTAGGGTAGTATTGCCTTTGGCATGGCCTTCGTATGATTGACGATGTTGCTTACGATATTTAGTTCTTTTTGGCATCAACATTGGAATCACTCTCCTTTATGTTCTTTTTAGTAGGAAGAATCTCGCCTTTATATATCCAAACTTTAACCCCAATTTTTCCATAAGTTGTTTGAGCTTCACTCATGGCATAATCAATATCAGCTCTTAAGGTATGCAAAGGAACAGTTCCTTCTGTATAACCTTCGCTTCGAGCCATTTCGGCACCACCTAAGCGGCCACTTACTAAAGTTTTAATACCTTTAGCACCAGCTTTCATAGCATTTCTAATAGCTCTTTTTTGAGCACTTCTAAATGGCGCACGATTTGATATTTGCATAGCAATATTATCGGCAACTAACTTCGCGTTAGTGTCAATTTCTTTACTAACATCAATGATTGAAACATAAACTTCTTCGTTAACTAATTTAGATAAAGCTTTACGAAGTTTGTCAATATCTTCACCACCACGGCCAATTATAACGCCTGGTTTAGCTGTATTAATTGTAATCTCACAACGATTTTTCTTACGTTCAATAATAATAGATGAAACGGCTGCATCTTTTAAATGGCTATTTAGGTATTTTCTAATTTTTAAGTCTTTATTTAAAAAGCTACCAAATTCATTTTTATTAGCATACCATTTTGATTGCCAATCTTTATTAATTCCTAAACGATAGCCAATTGGATTAACTTTCTGTCCCATTATTTGCCTTCCTTTCCATCACTTACTTTAACGATGATATGACTTGTTCTTTTATCTCTTCGATCTACATTACCACGAGATGCAAATTTAATACGCTTATAAACTTGACCTGGGTTAATATAACATGTAGATATAAAAAGTTCTTGTTCATTAGCATTAAAGTTATTTACTGCATTAGCAATTGCACTTTCTAATACTTTAGATATTAACCTACTAGCTTTAGTGTTAGTAGTACTTAATATGTTTCTTGCTTCACTAATGCTTTTGCCTCTTATTAAGTCCATTGTCATTCTGGCTTTACGAGGGGCAATCATTGCATTTTTATGTATTGCATAAGTTTCCATTTTTACCTCCTACTTTGACCCAGCATGGCCGCCAAATTTACGTGTCGCGGCAAACTCGCCTAATTTATGGCCAACCATGTCTTCTGTAATATAAACAGGTATAAAATCCTTACCATTATGAACAGCAAATGTATGACCAACAAAACTAGGAAAAATGGTAGAACGACGAGAATGGGTTTTAATAACTTCTTTTTTATTATTTTCATTTAATGTATCAACCTTTTTAAGCAAATAAGCATCTGCAAAAGGTCCTTTTTTTAAACTTCTTGCCATATGTCCTCCTATTTCTTTCTTCTACTGACGATTAACTTGTCAGAAGCTTTTTTATTTTTTCTTGTTTTATATCCTAATGCTGGTTTACCCCAAGGTGTCATTGGACTCTTGCGGCCAACAGGAGCACGTCCTTCACCACCACCATGTGGATGGTCATTAGGGTTCATAACACTACCACGGTTAGTTGGTCTAATACCCATATGTCTTTTACGACCAGCTTTACCAATGTTTACAAGTTCAAAATCTTCATTACCAACAACACCGATAGTTGCCATACATGTGCCTAATATTTTTCTTGTTTCACCAGATTGTAAACGAACTAATACATATTTACCATCACGGCCAAGGATTTGCGCACTTGCACCGGCACTACGGCATAAACTGGCACCAGCTTTGGGATTTAATTCAATGTTATGAATAATGGTACCGACAGGAATATTTTTAAGTGGTAGAGCATTACCAACTTTAATATCAGCGGTCTCACCATTTTCAATTATAGCTCCAACTTTTAAACCTTTAGGGGCGATGATGTATCTTTTTTCACCATCTTTGTAATTAATTAAGGCAATATTAGCATTACGGTTTGGATCATATTCGATGGTTGCAACTTTACCAGTAACGCCATATTTATCTCTTTTAAAGTCAATAACACGGTATTTTCTTTTAGCTCCGCCACCAATATGACGAACAGTTAATTTACCTTGATTATTACGGCCACCAGTTTTAGTTTTACTTTTAAGTAAAGACTTGGTTGGATTTTTAGTTGTTATTTCTTCATTTACTAAGGTAGACATTCCTCTTCTACCATTTGTAGTTGGTTTAAATTTTCTAATTGCCATTTAAATACCCCCTTACATCTCAATAGATGAACCTTGAGCTAAGGTTACTATTGCTTTCTTATAGGTTTTGGTTTTGCCGGTATATTTGCCGATGCGACGATCTTTAGGTTTAGTAATTAAAGTGTTTACTTTAAGAACTTTAACACCAAAATGGGTTTCAATTTCGCGTTTGATAGCATTTTTAGTTGCTTTTTTATCAACTTTAAATGTATAAACGCCTTTTTGTTGTTCTCCATAACTTTTTTCTGTAATAACAGGTGCAATAATTATATCTTTATTACGCATGGAGAATCACCTCCTCAATTGTTTTAACGGCTGCCTCATCTAAGACAAGAATATCAGCATTTACAACATCATAAACATTTATTTCATCAGCTGGCAAGTGATATACGTAGCCTAAATTACGACTTGCTAAGTATAAATTTTCGCAATCATCTTTAGTTACAAATAATACTTTACCTTCTAGTTTATTAGTTTTAATAAATTCTTTTAAGTCTTTAGTTTTTCTACTTGGTAATTCTAAATTTTCAAATACAACAATTTTTTTAGAAGCAAGTTTTAAGGCTAAAGCACTTTTCATAGCAAGAACGCGTTCTTTTTTGTTAATTTTAAAACTATAATCACGAGGATTAACACCACCTGCTATGCCGCCGCCACGCCACTGAGTAGCACGAGTACTACCTTGTCTAGCTCGGCCAGTTTCTTTTTGTTTCCATGGCTTTTTACCACCACCAGAAACTTCGCTACGAGTTTTAGTTTTATGAGTCCCTTGACGGGATGCATCTAATTGTAAGCGGATCATTTTTTTCAAAGCATCATCATTAACTGCTATTTTCCAAATAGAATCATTTAATGTGATGTCTTTTACTTTTTCCGCTTTTAAATTTTTAAGTTCAATTTTTGCCATCTTTTTTCCTCCTTGACTCTATTAATTAGCAGCTTCTTCTGCTTTTTCAGTGTTAGTTTCTTCTGTTTTTTCTTCAGTTGCCTCAGTACTAACTTCTTCAGCATTTGTTTCTAAAGCTTTTTCTTCAACACTAGTTTCTTCTACACTAACTTCTTCTTTTTCTTCTTCATATGTAAGTATTTCTTTGGCATTTACTTCACGGCTATTTTTTACTGCACTTTTAATAAGCACTAGAGAATTTTTAGCACCGGGAACATTACCACTTACTAAAATGTAATTTTCATCTTTGTTAGCTTCAATTATTTCTAGATTTTGAATAGTTACAGTATCAACGCCCATATGGCCAGATAACTTTTTACCCTTTAATACTCTTTTTGGTAACATTGTACCCATTGATCCTGGTCTTCTATGATAATTTGAACCATGAGTTTCAGGTCCACGACTTTGACCATGTCTTTTAATAACACCAGTAAAGCCTTTTCCTTTACTAGTTCCTGTTACATCAACTATTTCTCCTGCTGTAAAAATATCAGCCGTAAGCACATCACCAAGAGAATAATTAGTTTCAACATTTCTAATTTCTTTTAAGAAGCGCTTAGGGGTGGTATTTGCTTTTTTAGCATGACCAACGCTTGCTTTGCTGGCATGTTTTTCTTTTTTCTCAACTACGCCTAGTTGAATGGCATTGTAACCGTCTTTTTCTACAGTCTTAATTTGCATTACCACATTAGGTTCAACACTTATTACTGTAACGGGAATTAATTTTCCGTCTTTAGTAAAGACTTGAGTCATGCCTATTTTGCGTCCTAAGATTCCTTTCATTTTTTATTTTCCTTTCCTTATTTTGTTTTAATTACAATATCTACACCACTTGGAAGATCTAAATGTGTTAAAGCATCAATTATTTCTTTACTAGGTTGTAGAATGTCAATCAATCTTTTATGAGTGCGACTTTCAAATTGTTCACGAGAGTCTTTATAATTGTGAACTGCTCTTAAGACTGTTACTCTTTCAATTTCAGTTGGAAGAGGAACTGGTCCAGAGATTGTACCTTTTAATCTTTTAACAGTTTGCACTATTTTGCTCGCTGCTAAGTCAAGTACTTTCGCATCATAAGCTTTTAAATTGATCCGAATTCTTTCTTTTGACATTTTTTA
This sequence comes from uncultured Bacilli bacterium, assembly GCA_947628125.1. Lineage (GTDB taxonomy): Bacteria > Bacillota_I > Bacilli_A > RF39 > UBA660 > Ventrenecus. The sequence continues at coordinate 261 of CANQYR010000063.1, read as the reverse complement.
TGTTCTCCTTTCGCATATATCTCGTATACACTTGCTCCGCGCAAATTACCTGAAAACTAGCTTTTTGTTTAACAACATCGCCTAGTGTATCAGCAACTTCACGCATCTTTGCCGTCATACAAAGACAATTTTACTATAAAATTGTATGAATTGCAACAACTTTTTTGCACATTTTTAGCAAAAGAAAGGGGCTGTCGAGAAATTAAATAATTAATTTCTTGACGGTTTCTTTTCTTTTTGCTTTACAATAGGCATTTTTTC
>CANQYR010000062.1 GCA_947628125.1 uncultured Bacilli bacterium | reverse complement strand
TGGGCCGTGTCTCAGTCCCAGTGTGGCCGATTAACCTCTCAGCTCGGCTATGCATCGTCGCCTTGGTGGGCCATTACCTCACCAACTAGCTAATGCACCGCAGGCCCATCTCTACGCGAAGCTTTAAAGGCTCCTTTACTCCGAAGAGCACATTCGGTATTATCAGTCGTTTCCAACTGTTATCCCCAACATAGAGGTAGGTAACCCACGTGTTACTCACCCGTTTGCCACTCGAGGGAAAATCCAAATCCTAACAAATCCACTTCCGGTGCAAGCACCATCCGCTTCAATGAAAGTCAATGGGCCCTCGCGTTCGACTTGCATGTCTTAGGCATGCCGCCAGCGTTCATCCTGAGCCAGGATCAAACTCTCAATAAAAATATTTCAAAGTTTAATCAAAGCTACTCAAATTGACTTTTTTACTTAGTTTTCAAAGATCATTTTCTAACACTTTTGCAAGTGCAACAGTAATATATCAAATTCTTTTTTTATTGTCAACAACTTTTTTCGACTTTTTAAGAATTTTCTACTGTTTTGCCAAAATTCCCAATAAATAGAATGTAAATTGAACTTCAGCACGCTTTACATTCTACATCAAAGTATATGCAATTGCAAGCAAAAATTTACATTTTTTCAAAAAAAAATTCAAGAACTACTTCCTTAATTCCTGAAACTTCTTATAATAACGCATAACAACATCCTCATTAAAAGGATCAGCATTCTGCTTCTTAAGAACAATCAAATAAGATAACTCACTTTCCACAATCCTATTTAACTCCTCACCATAATGCATCTTCTTTTGATGATACTTATACTCATTACGATCCAAAACCCGAAAACTACCATCCGGAAAAACCCGCAAATCCAAATCATAATCAATATACTTAATAACCCTACCATCCACAATATAAGGCGTCGCAATATTACAATAATAAAACAAACCACTATTCTTTAACTGCCCAATAACATTAAACCAATGCTTCTTATAAAAAAACAAAACAGCCGGCTCATTCGTCCTATGAAAACTACCATCATGCTCAGTAAGCTTAGTCCGATCATTAGCAACAATCAAATAATCATCACCAATCTCTAAAACAATAGCCTCCTCACTAGTTTGCTCTAAATAACCATTATGCTTATAACACTCAATTTTTAATTTGTCACCAACCTTAATCATAAAAACCTCCAAAAACTATTATACATAATTTTCCTAATCAATAAAAGAAAAAAACTAACTTAATAGTTTCAAAGCTTTCTCTAATTGAGTATCAACAAACTCACCAGCATCAACTTGACTAAGCTCAACAGAATAATCAGGAAAAATACCCATACCATCAATACAATCACCATTAGGCGTATACCAACGAGCCGAAGTATACTTAACCATACTACCATCCTCAAGCATCTTCGTCTGCTGAACCTTACCCTTACCAAAAGACACATTGCCAACCAACTTCGCACCATAACTCTCCTGCAAAGCAGCAGCCAAAATCTCACTAGCACTTGCCGTTGCCCCATTAATTAAAACAATAACCGGATACTCCCTTTTTTCCTTCGTATCATCCTTATAAGTTTGCACATTTTCCTTTTCCTCTAAAGAATAAATAGTCTTATTCTTCTCTAAAAACATAGCCGCAATCTCCGTTGCCCCAGACAAATAACCACCAGTATTACCCCGCAAATCAATAATCAAACCATCAATATTAGAACCTTCAACCTCCTCTAAAGCCTTACGAAACTCACTAGCCACCGTATCCGTAAAACAAGGAACATAAATATAACCAAGAGCCTTGCCATTTTCTTCCTTTACTTCCCTAGTTAAAGGCGTATTTATCTCTTCAGGCATAACCTTAACAGTAAAAACATCCTCGCCCCTTTTAATCTCTAAAACATTCTCTTTATCCTTATCAAGCATCAAAGCCACACTATCTTCACCAACTAAAACATCATTAACCCGCAAAATAATATCATTCTCCATAATATTAGCCCTCGATGCTGGAGTATCAGGATAAACCTTAAAAACCCGATTATTATCAATAACCGAAATACCAATACCCTTATAAGTTCCACTTAAATTATTAGCCAAACTATCAGTTTCTTGCTTATCCATATAAGTAGAATAATCCTCACCTAAATAATCAAACATACCCGCAATAGCAGCCTCCATCATCTTCGTCTTATCAATATCCTCATAATAATTCTCATCTAAACTAGCATAAACCTTTAAAAACTCCTTTAAAGCATCATCCTTATTAATATCTATCGCGCCATTTTCTAAACGATTATTATTATACATAATTATCCCAGTTGTCACACTAGTCGTTAAAGCCGTAATAACTATAATTAAACAAATCTCCTTCAAACTAAAACCCAATTTTCTTCTCATATGATATCATCCTACCTTTAAATATCATACAACAGATTAAAAAAAAAAGAAAGCACTTTGACACAATTAAACTTTTAAAGCTTTAGAAATTGCCTCAGCACCCTCTACATAAGAAACAATACTACCATTTTTAACCCTAATCAAAGTCCCATCAAGCATCTTTAAATCCTTAACCTTCTTAGCCTTAGGATTACTCTTGTCCTTAACATAAAAATTACTATTAAAAGCATTACTTAAATCAAGATAATATATCTTTAAAGCAGAAGACTTATTAGCCGTATAATAACTTCCATAAGTATTATAAGAACTAGCCATAGAACCACCAAAATCATAAGCTAAAACATAATACTCATCCTCTGGCTTACTAAGCATCGTTCCAACACTAATGGCACTTGTACTAACACTACCACTAGTATACTCATAATCCTTTACATTTGGCTTAATAAGAAACCGGCTAAAAACATACACCGCCCCTATAACACCAATTAATATCACTAATACCAATCCAAACTTCATCAACTCTTTTTGTTCTTCTGTCTGATATTTCATCTTACTCATTTTGCTTCACCAAACTAATTATATAAAATTCGTATATGAAAATCAAGAACAATAAAACACGAAGATCTACTCATAAGATAACTCAAAAGGATGATTGGTACTTCCATAATCTTCATAATTACGTTCTGTAATTTTAACATCACTTTTTAAATATAAAGTTGGACGCACAGCATAAGCATTGGTAGCATAGCCAGCACCTACATCGCCATCCAAATAAACCCTAAATACAGAATTGCCAGATATGCCATTATTACCAGGTGAAATTGTCCATTGAGCACTACCAGATACATGTAGCCAATCATTCGTTCTACAATTGACACTATATTTAGACAACGATTTGCTTAAGCAAGAACTCCTTACATCACCACCTACGGCATATCCATAATCCGATGGATACATTAAGCCTATCTTTCCAAACCATATGGTATTTCTTTTTACATCATCATTGCAATCCTTATCATTATAATTCAAACACAATTCTTTTCCATGATATTTACTTCGCTCCCAACTATATGTAGAATAAGCATTCCAACCATTTGCCTCATACCTTGCATAAGTTCCTGTATTCCATTTTATGTTCCCTATCATATTTCTTGCTTCTTCTTTTATTCCAATATTTGTCCAATCGGGACAAGTTTCTATAGAACTATTAGAGCCATCATAACACGGATTTGAGCCAACACACCTATTTAAGTATTCATTATTTAATACTTTTTCTATATCTGCTTCGCTCCACTCATTTACTCCCCAACCATTATTTACATAATATATAGAGCTATCCCAATAATAAGAGCCAATACTATCTCTTATTATCTTTAGATGACTTCCAATATTTCCAGTATCTTCCTCAATATTATTCATTATTCCTATAATTCGCCATGTCTCACACGTTTCTTTACTTTGCTCTTTTCCTGCTTCACAATTAAAATATACGTAATTCTTTGGATCACTTCCCACAAATCTTAAATTCTTATCTGCCGAAGTATCATATAATAACTCTTCTGTTTCACCATTCTTATAATATTCACAAGCTGAACCCAAAGGATGAAAAAAGCAAGCACGATCCTCATTACTTCCAAAATACAAACTACAACTAGTCTTGCTACTCGTTAAATTATATACAAAAGGTAACCAATTTTCATTATCCCACTTAACACTAGCGCCATTAGTACAACTAGAACCAACATATAAAAGACGACTACTTTTTAAAGGCAAATCTTCAAGCTTTTGATCACCATTATAAAAAGTAAATTCAATATCACCAACACCATTACTCATTTTAAGCTTGCCATTTATTAGCTTAAAAGTAACCTTATCCTGATAACTTCCAAAACTTTGATACACTAACAAACCAATACCTATTACACAAATTAAAACCAAAAACAAATACGTTTTTCTTTTAAGAACTAACTGTTTATCTTGATACTTTTTTAATCTCATAAAACACCTACATTTCTAAGACAAACGGATCGCCTACTTCACCATTTCCGTCTATAATCTTCACAGCAGAAGAAAGATATACCACCGGTCTTACCACATAATCATAATAAGCTCCATAATTAGAGACATAACCACTTGAATCGATAGCAAAAACATTAGTAGCATAAGATACTTGTGTCCCTGGCATAATTGTCCATTGTGAATTATTTGCATCATTTAGCCAATCATTTCCCCTGCAATTAGAATATGCATACAAAGATTTTCCTAAACAAGACTCTCTTACATCACCACCAACAGCATAACCAAAATCCGATGGATACATCAAACCCACCTTACCTATCCATGTTACAGTTCTTGTAACACTATCATTACAATACGTGCCACTTAATAAATAACATACTCCTTTACCATTATTATCACTTCGCTCAGCCTCATATACAGCCTTCGCATTAAATTTTGTATTACTATTATTAATATTATTCCAATCTTCTCCAAATGTACCCGTATTCCATTTAACAGTTGCTATCATACCCCTTGCTTCATCTCTTAGCCCAATATCAGTCCACTTAGGACATGATTTATATTCATCTCCAGTACCTTTATAGCAATAATTCTTGTTATACTGCCTATTTAAATATTCATCATTTAACACCTTCTCTATATCCGATGCGCTCCACTCATTCACTCCATAACTATAATTTACCCCTGAAGAACTATCCCACGAATAAGTACCTATATTATCCCTTATTATTTTCAAATGACTTCCTACAATTCCATTTTCATCTTCTATATTATTCATTATTCCTATAATGCGCCATGTCTCACAAGTATCACTGCTTGCCGCTTTTCCTTCCTCACAATTAAAATACACATAATTTTTAGGATCACTTCCGACAAACCTTAAATTCTTATCAGCAGTGGTATCATATAACAATTCTTCACCCTCACCTTGCTTATAATAACTACATGCCGCGCTATCTGGATACAACAAACAAGCACTATCTTCACCACTACCAAAATACAAAGTGCAACTAGTCTTTGATTTTTGTAAATTATATACAGCCGGCATCCAATTTTCATTATCCCATTTAACAATTACACCATTATTACAATCAGCCTTTATAAAAACCAAATCACTATCCTTTAAAGGCATTTTACTAAGCTCAGAAGTTCCATTATAAAAAGCAAACTCTACACTATTATTACTTGACTTATCAACTTTATAACTATGATAAAAAAATAACCCATAACTTAAAACACATAAAAAAAGTAACAAAACAATTTTAACTTTCTTAACAGTTATCAACTTATTTTCATATTTTTTAAGCTTCATATAGGTCACATCCTATTATCACTTATAACATACTACCCCCCCCCCTAAAGCAATAACTTAAAAAGAAGCTTGACG
>CANQYR010000061.1 GCA_947628125.1 uncultured Bacilli bacterium | reverse complement strand
CTGGGGGGACTTGAACCTCCGACCTCACGCTTATCAGGCGTGCGCTCTAACCAGCTGAGCTACAAGCCCATTTTGTCTTGCAACTATTCCATTTTATCTTAAATTGTTGTATTTGACAAGTCTTTTTAAGAAAAAATGTTTATTTTTTCCACTTTTTTAAATAAAATGGCGGAGCAGGAGAGATTTGAACTCTCGCGCCGGTTACCCGACCTACACCCTTAGCAGGGGCGCCTCTTCAGCCTCTTGAGTACTACTCCAATACCAAAAGCACAAATAAATTTTACTATAATTTACGGCTTTAGTCAATAGGATAATTTTGTCTTTTTTGGCAATTTAAAAAAGTAGTTTATTTTTCTACTTTTAGATGAATTATTGTTTGGCCTAAGTTTTTACTATCTAGGTAGTATTCTAAAACATTAGGTTCCTTACTTAATATTTTATGAACTTCTTCTTTTAATTTTCCTGTGCCTTTGCCATGAATTAAAATTACATATGGTTGTTTCAATTTAATTTGATCTTGTAAAAAATTATGAACGGTTGTGTAGGCAGTTACTGCATATTCCCCATGCAGATCTAATTTTGGTACTCTACTGTAGGCGAACATCATTTTGATTAGTTGGCATAGGATTTGGTTGTTGGGTAACCGTTTGGGTGGTATATTGTTGTTGCTGATTTGTTTCTAAAGGTCCAAAACGTTGTTCATAGTAATTTATGACATCCGATAGTAATGGCATGGCTGATTTAACGCCATATTTAGTTGTGGATAGTCCGGCCGCGATATTAGCAAGGCGGATGCATTTTTCTATATCATAGCCTTTACCTAGACCATAACATAAGGCTCCATCAAATATGTCACCAGATCCAGTTCGATCTACTTCACTTACAGATATGGTTGGCATTACTTTTACTTCTGAGTTTACTTGGTACATCGCGCCCATGTTTTTAAGGGTTACGACGATTGTTTGTTCTGGGAATTTTTCTTTTAATTCTTTATATAGGTTTAATAATGTTAGTGAGTTATTAAAATCCGCTTTTAGTTTAGTTAATTTTTCTGCGAAGTCTAAAGAAAATGTTATGTATTTAACATGTTTAGCTAAGGCTAAGACTTCTTTAGGATCGCTTCCATTATCTAAGCTTGCAGCTAGTAATGTTACAGCGTTTTGGTTTTTATTAAAGGCGGCAATTGAGGCACTGTATTCAAAACCATCTGAATATATTATATCGTATGTTTCATTGAATTCGGTTTTTTTAATGTGGCTGATATCAGGTTCGATAGCCATTATGGTTCTTGATGTTGTGGATTTGTTTACTAAGATGATATTCATGGTTGTTTTCTTTTCATAGTTAGTTTCTAGGTATGATGTTCTGATATTTTCATTTTCTAGTTCTTTTTTGATAGCAGTTCCATAATCATCGTAGCCTAAGACGGCTGCAAAATAGGTTTCACAATTCCATTTATTTAGTAAAAGTGCGACATTACAAGCTGGTCCACCACTATATTCTAGTCGTTCTTTTAATAGTTTTTTGGAGTTTTCTTGTGGGTAGGCATCAACTGGTATTGTTATATCATATGCTGTTTTGCCTATACTTAATACGTTCATTTAATCACCCTTTTATATTCCTTTCTAAAATTTAACTTTTGATTTTTATTGTCGCGCCGAAAGATTTATTTTCGTCACCTGTCATTTGATTGTTATCAGGATCGTTTAAGTATTTGATTGTTAAACTATAGGTAATGCTAGAGCTAGCTTTTACTTCAACGTTTTCTAGTAATAATTCACCACTTGCACTTGGGAATTGTTTTTTCTGAGCCTCTGTGATTACGTCTTTATTTTCCGTTACGTTTTTTAGTATGATTATTAAGTCTTTTTTATTGCCTAGATTATTTACTACATCTTGCCATTCTAAAGATACTGTTCCACTAACGTTATCAGGATTGTTTAGTACGAATGTTTTAGTTATGGAGTCGTTAGGGATCATGTTTTTTATGGGCTCAATTTTTACTGTTTCATTTAAAGATATTCCTGATACAGACCCTGCTGTTATGTTAGCTGTTCTTCCATCTGCATTATTATCTACAACACTTGCAACAAAGAAAGAATATGTGCCATTAAATGTTATGGATATTAGTATTAGTATGGAACATATTGTAACGTAATACATTGCTGCGATTGTTTTTTTATTATTCATTATTAATTCGCCTCTATTCTAATATTTATTTTAACAAAAAATATTTATTTTTTCAATTATAAGCTACATATCTATTGTTTTTTTGATATATAATTTGACATCTTCAATTTTTAGGGTTTGCTGCTGCATTGTATCTCTTTCTCTTATGGTGACGGTGTTATTTGTTAGTGTTTCATCATCAATTGTTATCGCAAAAGGTGTTCCTATGGCATCACTTCTTCGATATCTTTTGCCAATGCTACCTGATTCATCGTATGTGCACATAAATTCTTTTGACAATGTGCCATATATTTCTTTAGCTTTTTGGGCATGATTTTTTTTAATTAATGGTAGGATGGTTACTTTATATGGGGCTAAAGCAGGATGGATTTTTAATACGAGTCTAGTGTCATTTTCTACTATTTCGTTTTTATAAGCATCACATAAAAGGGCTAAAACGAGGCGGTCAAGGCCAACGGATGGTTCAATTACGTATGGTATAAAGCGTTCGTTGGTTTCCGGATCTAAGTATCTAAGTTCTTGTTTAGAATGTTTTTCATGGACGGTTAAGTCGTAGTCTGTTCGATCAGCGATGCCCCATAGTTCCCCAAAGCCCATAGGGAATAAATATTCAATGTCAGTTGTAGCTTTGCTGTAAAATGCTAATTCTTCTTTTTGATGGTCACGGTATCTTAAGTGGTCTTTATCAATGCCTAGGTCTTTTAAAAAATTTAAGCAAAAGCTTTTCCAGTAGCCAAACCAGTCTAGGTCAGTGCCTGGTTTACAAAAAAATTCTAATTCCATTTGTTCAAATTCCCTAGTACGAAAGGTAAAGTTTCCTGGTGTTATTTCGTTTCTAAAACTTTTGCCGGTTTGGCCAATACCAAATGGTATTTTTGCCCGCATAGAACGTTGAACGTTTAAAAAGTTGACAAATATTCCTTGAGCTGTTTCACCTCGTAGATATACTTTGTTTTTTGTTTCTTCTGTCACGCCTTGATGTGTTTCAAATAATAGGTTAAATTGTCTTATAGAGGTAAAATCACAGGCATTACAAACAGGGCATGGAATGTGATTGTTAGCTATATAAGCTTCTAGTTTTTCATTGTCCCAACCATCACCAGTTTCTTTGCCTTTGGTAAAGTCTTCAATTAGTTTATCGGCCCGGTGGCGACTTTTACATTTTTTACAATCAATTAAAGGATCAGCAAAAGAGGCAACATGGCCTGATGCCACCCAAACTTCTGGGTTCATTAATATGGCTGAATCTAAGCCATAGTTATATGGGTTTTCTTGAATGAATTTTTTCCACCATATTTTTCGAACATTTTCTTTTAATTCTCTTCCTAAAGGGCCATAATCCCAAGTGTTTGATAAGCCACCATATATTTCACTACCTTGAAATATAAAACCATATTGTTTGCAATAGTTTACTAATTGTTCCATTGTAAGTTCCATTTTTATCCCTACTTTCATCTCTTTAACATTGTATCATATAAAGAATAAAATGCGGGAAAAAATTTTTTAATGAAAAAAATCTTAGAAAAACTAAGTTTCTAAGACAAAGGGATTATCTATTTCACCATAGGTTGGATCATCATTGGGCTTTATTTTAATATTGCTATTTAAATATATAGTTGGACGCACGGCAAGAGGACTGTAAGCACTGTTGTAGCCCACATACCCGCTTGAGTAGACATTGAACACAATGTGAGCAATCGACGAATAAGGCACTGGTGTCATTGTCCATTGATCATTATTTTTATCGTATAACCAATCATTTGTCATACAATTATCACTACTATATAAATTCATTGTTTTTCCTAAACATGTTGTTCTTGCAGTTCCACCTACAGCATACCCATAATCACTTGGATACATTAAACCTACTTTTCCTGTCCAGGTTGTGGTTCTTGAAACACCATCATTACAATATAGTCCTCCATTACATTGTTCCTTTCCGTGATGATTACTTCGCTCCGCTTCATACATATAACTTGCTGTTATTAAATTTGTATTTCCATCATATCTTGCTGACATTGTTCCTGTATGCCATTTTACACTCGATATCATATTCCTTGCTTCGTCTCTTATTCCAATATTTGCCCAATCTGGACAAGTTTCTGTAGCATTCCTATAATCTTTATAACATAAGTTTGATCCGGCACGTCTATTTAAATATTCATCATTTAACACTTTTTCTATATCGGCCTCGCTCCACTCATTTATTCCATAACCATCATTTACTCCTGATGCGGAACTATCCCACGAATACTTTTTTTTAAATTTGTCTCTTATTATCTTTATATGACTTCCTGTATTTCCGTCTTCATCTTCGATATTATTCATTATTCCTATGATACGCCAGGTCTCACACGTATCTTTGCTGGCCGTCTTTCCTGCTTCACAATTAAAATATACATAATTTTTTGGCGTTGCTCCAACAAATCTTAAATTTTTATCATTAGTTGTATCGTATAATAACTCGGCAGTTTCACCAGTTGTATTATATTTACATGCTGCACTTTCTGGATATAATATACAAGCATTATTATTCCCTTTACTACCAAAATACAAACTACAGCTGGTTTTTGTTTGACTTAAATTATATACTGTTGGTACCCATGCATCATTATCCCATTTTACTGTTGCTCCATTATCACATTTGGATCCAAGATATATAAAACCCTTTTCAGGTGTTAGTATATCATCAACTTTTTGATCACCATTATAAAATACAAATTCGATATCACCTTTTCCACCACTTAATTTTAACTTACCATTTATTATTCTAAAAGTAGCTTTATCCTGATACCTAGCAAAGCTTTGATACACAAATAAACCTATCCCTATCGCGCATAAAAAGAGTAATAAAACAATAGTACTTTTTTTCATCATTAAATGTTTATCTTGATATTTTTTTAGTTTCATGCTATCACCTACATTCCTAATATAAACGGATCACCTGATTCACCACTTCCGTCCATTATTTTCACATTCGAGGCAAGATACACGACCGGACGCACGGCAGAAGCACTGCTAGCACGGTAGTCGTTCACAAGCCCGCTAGAGTAGACATAGAACACAGTGTAAGCACCCGACGAATAAGGCACTGGTGTCATTGTCCATTGTAAATTACTTGCATCATATAACCAATCATTGGTCATACAATTATCACTATTATATGAATTCATTGTTTTTCCTAAACATGTCGTTCTTGCATTTCCACCTACAGCATACCCATAATCACTTGGATACATTAAACCTACTTTTCCGGTCCATGTTGTTGTTCTTGAAACACCATCATTACAGTATTGTCCTCCGCCATTTGCCACACATACGTCTTTACCATTATGATTACTTCGCTCTGCTTCATACATATATTTTGCTGTTATTAAACTTGAACTATATGCTACGGGCATTGTTCCCGTATTCCACTTTACACTCGATATCATATTCCTTGACGACTCTCTTATTCCTATATTTGCCCAATCGGGACAAGTCTCTGTAGAATTATTATAACTTTTATAACATAAGTTCGATCCGGTACGTCTATTTAAATATTCTTCATTTAACACTTTCTCTATATCTGCTTCGCTCCACTCATTTACTCCATATCCATTATTTACTCCTGATGCAGAACTATCCCACGAATATTTTCCGATACTATCTCTTATTATCTTTAGATGACTTCCTGTATTTCCATTTTCATCTTCTATATTATTCATTATTCCTATAATACGC
>CANQYR010000060.1 GCA_947628125.1 uncultured Bacilli bacterium | reverse complement strand
TATTAATGATGTTTCGAAGTTAAATAGTCTTAATATTGGGGTTTTATCTAGTAATTTGACTAGTTTGAATAATTCTTTGGGTAGTTTGAATTTGCATTTTTCTTCTTATGGTAGTAAGGATGAGTTAATTAGGGCTTTAAATGATGGTAATGTTAGTGCTATTTTAGCGCCTAGGATGGAGTATTTGGATGTTATTTTAGATAAGAATTATACTATTTATTATCATTTTAGTGATGTTTTGTATTATTATTATATGGCTGATGATAGTGATTCTTATTTGCTTAGTATTATGAATAAGTATTTTACGAAGTGGAAAAAGGATCATTTTGACAAGGTTTTATATGAAGAAGAGCGTAGTATGTTTTTACAGGGCTTGAAGATGGAGGAGAAGGATTTAGTTTCTTTACAAAGTAATAAGGTTTCTTATGGTTTGGTTAATAATAGTCCTTATGAGGTTTTATCTTCTGGTCATGTGGGTGGTATTGTAACGGAGGCTTTGAAGCGTTTTAGTAAGTTTAGTGATATTGAGTTTGAGTATTTGGGTTATGGTAATGTTAAGAAGTTAAGTAAGAAAATTAGTAGTGGTAGTGTGCAGTTGTTTATGGATTATTTTAAGAAGGATAATTCGTATGTTTCTGTTAATACTTATTTACCTATTGCGTTTGATATTTATGGTTATGAGACTAGTAATTTGGTGGTTAATTCTTTAGATACGCTTAAAAATAAGACTGTTTATGTTGAGGAAAATACTTTGCTTTATAATTATTTATCTGGTTTGAATTTGAATGTTTTAAGTTATAATCGGGACAAGGATTGGAAGAAGATTATTAAAAATAAGGATGCTATTATTGCGATTGATCATAATTTAGGTGTATATCATGCTAGTGGTGATTTGAAGAAGTTTAAGTGTGTTTATGAGTTTGTTACTGATTATACTTATAATATTATGTCTAATCAAAGTGAGAATTTTAATAAGTTATTAGGTCGGTATTTTAATTATTTAGATATGCCAAGTTTGAAGATGGTTGGTATGTATAGTAATTATGTGACTTTAAAAGAGGGTAATATTATTTCAACGATTGCGATGTATGGTTTTTATTTCCTTTTGATTGTTGGTATTATTTTGGCTTTGATATTCCATAATAGTAAGAAGGTTAAGTTAAGTAAGAAGATTAAGAAGGATGACAAGCTTAAGTATGTTGATCAGTTAACTTCGCTTAAGAATCGGAATTATTTGAATGAGAATATGGAAGCGTGGGATAAGAATACGGTTTATCCGCAGACGGTTATTATGCTTGATTTGAATCGGTTACAGGAGATAAATGATACTTTAGGTTATGAAGAGGGTGACAGACAGATTCAGGCGACAGCGGATATTTTGATTAGGACGCAGCTTGATAATTCAGATATTATTAGGACTGATGGTAATGAGTTTATGATTTATCTTATTGGTTATAGTCAAAAGCAGATAACTAGTTATATTCATAAGCTTAATAAGGAGTTTAAGTCTTTGCCTTATGATTATGGGGCAACGATTAGGTATAGTATGATTGTGGATGATTTAAAGAATATTATGGATGCGATTAATGAATGTGTTATAGAGATTAAGAATCAAAAGATGGAGCAAAAGGAAAATGAGAATAATTGAGCGAATTAAAAATATTGTTTTGCGGTTATTGAAGATAGTTAGTAAGCCAGAGATGCTTGTTTTGCCAGGCGAGCTTGCTTTCTTTTTTTTACTAGCTATTGTGCCGACTATTTCATTGATTGCTTTGGGTACGTCTTTATTTAATAGTTCGGCTTCGTTTTTGACTAATTTTATGACGAAGGCTTTTGGTTCTGATATTGCTTTGCTTGTGATGCCTATTGTGCGTGATTTTTCGTTTAGTCCTGGGTTTTTGTTTGCTTTGTTTGTTTCTTTTTATACGGCATCTACGGGGGCAAGTTCGATTATTATTACTTCTAATGAGTTATTTGATGTTAAAAATACTAACTTTTTTAGGCGGAAGGTCAAGGCTATTTTGATGACTTTTATTATGATTTTTTTGTTAGTTTTTGTGCTTTTGATTCCGGTTTTTGGTGATAAGATTGTTTTGATGCTTCATTTGGCTAATATAAATGAGAAGGTGTTTAAGGTTTTATCGTTTATTATTTATTTAGCTTCGGGTCCTGTTTCGTGGCTGGTTACGTTTTTTTTGATAAAGATTATTTATGTATTAGCGCCTGATGTTAAGTTTTCTTCGCATTTGACAACGAAGGGGGCTTTGTTTACGACTTTTGGTTTTAGTTTGGTTACGTATTTGTATTCTTTTTTTGTAAATAATTTTGCGCATTATGATTTGCTTTATGGTGGGCTAGCGCATTTTGCGGTTTTGATGATTTGGCTTTATTTGCTTTCTTATATTGTGACGATTAGTTTGGCGATTAATAGTGAGGAGTTTAAGCGTTGGCAAAAAAAGGAACAATAATTATTTTTGGTTTTGTTATACTATTAGTAGTGCACACGGGTATTATTTGTGCATAAAGTTACGTTTCGATTCCGAGTAAATATTTTAGGTATTTATAGGATTGAAGGGTAATATCCAAGAAAGTGATTTTTTGCTTTCTTTTTTGTTTGTTATCTTTGGTTTTTTGTGATAGATTATTTATAAGTGATGTTTTAATGGGGATTATGGGAGGCTTAATATGTTAGTGTATGGAAAAAATGTTTTATTTAGTATGGATGCTAGGAAGATTCGGAAGGTTTATGTTAGTGATAGTTTAAATGATCGCAAGGTTTTTGCTTATTTGCGGGATAATAATATTCGTTATGAGGTTTTGCCAAAGCATCTTATTGATTATAAGTGTAAGGCAAATCATCAGGGTGTTTTGATTTTGGTTGATGAGTTTTCTTATTGTTCTTTAGAGGATTTATTGGGTGTTTCTTTTTTGGTTATTTTAGATCATTTAGAAGATCCGCATAATTTTGGGGCGATTATTCGTAGTTGTGAGGCTTTAGGGGTTGGAGGTATTATTATTCCTCGGGATAGGAGTGTACATGTTAATGATACGGTTATGAAAACGAGTGCTGGGACGGCTAATGTTATTAAGATTTGTGAGGTTACAAATATTGTTAATGCGATTAAGGTTTTGAAGAAGTCTGGTTATTTTGTTTATGGCTCTAAAATGGATGGCAAGGATTATAGAAGCGTTTCTTATGCGCCTTTAAAGGTTTTGGTAATAGGTAATGAAGGTAAGGGTATTTCGCCTTTGGTTTTGAAGTGTTGTGATGAGGTTGTAAAGATTCCGATGAAGGGTAGTGTTAATAGTTTAAATGCTTCGGTTGCTTGTGCGCTTTTGATTATGAAGATGGGGGAGTTTTAGTTTGGGTTATAATGATGATGTTTTTCCTTTTTTGACTTCGATGGTGTGTGAGTCTAATGAGGATGTGATAAATGAGATGTATGAAAAGTGTTTGCCAAGTATTTCTTTTTTGCTTAAGAAGTATCATGGGCTTGCGCTTAAGTATGGTGTTGATGAAAGTGATTTACAGCAGGAGGCAATGCTAGCGTTTTCGAAGGCTGTTAATACGTATGATGATACTAAGAATGCTAAGTTAATTACTTTTGTTTCGCTTTGTGTGGAAAGGAGGCTACAAAAGGTTATTAATAAGGCTAAGGCTTTGCAGGATAATTTATCTTTGGAGTATAGTTATGATGATGGTGGTACTTCTTTTAGTGATTTTTTAGCTAGTTCTGATGTATCTTTTTTGGATGGTGTTTATTTTGAGCGCTTAGTTAGTTGTTTATCTTCGTTTGAGCTTGATGTTTTTAATTGTTTGAAGAAGGATTTAAAGTATAAAGATATTGCAAAATTACTTGACAAATCACCAAAACAAATTGATAATACAATACAGAGGATCAAAAATAAGGCTCGGGTTATTTTTAAGGAGGATAATGATGAAAGAGAAGTTTAAGAAGATGTTACCTTATATTCTTATTGTTGGGGGAGTATTATTATTAATTATTGTTAGTATTGTTGTTATGCAGTTTTATTCTTTAGGGGAAAGGCTTGGTTATTCTAAGATGCATCATGATTATAGTTTTGTTAATGAGTCAAGTTATTCTAAGGCGGATATAGAGGATTTGATAACTAGTAAAAGGGATGATTTGATTAGGGTTTTTAATCATATTAATTATTATCGTTTGAGTGATATTGATAGTGTTTATACTAGTAGTGATGATGATATTTATATGGTGTTGACTGATGATTTTATTACGAAGCTTGGTTCTTATGTTACACCTTCTTTGCTTAGTTATTTAACACGTGATTTTGAAGCTATGGAAACTGATTATGATGGTAATTTTTATAAGGTTTTGCGTAGTGAGTTTGATTATTTGCATTTGGAAAGTGCTTTGGCTATTTTTAATTATATGGATATGGAGATTTATCCTTTGCATGCTACATCTGATGAGATATCTAGTATGATTAATTTTCGGATTTGTGAGGATGATTTTTGCAAGAGGGATGATGTTTATGAGTTTGTTTTGGAAAAGGTTAATGATGATTGGTTAGTTTCATCTATAGGTGTTAAGTGATGGATTATTTGCGTTATGTGGATCAGATGATTAGTGAAGTTGATAAGGATATTTGTTCTTTGGATAAGAAAAGGTCAATGCTTTTGGTTAAGAGGGAGTATTTTAAGCAACTTCTTATTTCTTCTTATGAAAAGTTTTTTTTGGATAAAAATAGTAAGGATTTTGTTTTATACAATCGGTTTCCTAGTATGAGTTGTTATAATACTTATATGGAGGATATGGGTAGTTTTCCACTTAAGAGTTATGGTGTTTTTGATATTATTTTACTTTCATCTTTTATTAGTAATGTATATGGTTTTGAAAAAAATGTTAGTTGTGATGCTTATTTTTTTGGTTGTTTGAAGAGGGAAAAGTATGATTTGGAGCCACATGTTTTTTTGGCTTTAGGAAGTGAAAGGGCTTTGCTACCTTTATCTAAGTTAAATGGTTATTTTGTTGAGAAGGGTATTAGGTATGATGATGTTTTAGCTTTAGCTAAGGCTAAGAATTTAGTAATGTTTGACATTCCTTTAGATAGTCAAAACAAGCTTAAGGCTGAGTGTTTGGGGGATACTTTTTTTCCTGGGTATTTGTATTATTATGATGGGTCAGTGAATGATACTTTTCGGTTTGGTTTGAATGATAAGATGCAGATTTTTCGTAATTATCATGGTAGTTGTAGTAGTTTGAGTGATATTTTTTCTCTTAGTATTCACAAGCAGGATAGTTTTTTGGCTAAGATTTTACTTAGTACGGTGATTTATAAGAAGAATAATGATTTGGTTAGTCTTGATTATGAGGATTATGCTAAAATTATTTATGCTTTGTATGGTAAGGATATGGAATTATTAGATGATGTTAGTCTTAAGCTTCGTTATAAGAAAGATTTTACTTGAAATTGATTGATTTATATGGTATTTTATAGCTAGAAACACGAAAGGTGTTTTTTAATTTGGGAAAAAAGGAGTTAGGATGATGAAGAAGAAAAGTAAGAAAAACAAGGTGGTTAAGGATAATTATTTTAAGCAAGTGCGCTTAGAGATGAAGCAGGTTGTTTTTCCAAAGAAGAAGGAAGTTTTGAAGTATACTTGTGCAACTATTGTTATTGTTTTGCTTATGATTGGTTTTTTTGAGTTAGTTAATTTAGTATTATCTATTATAAAGGGGTGGTTATAAATGGAAAAGTTATGGTATGTTGTTAATACTTACAGTGGTCATGAGGAAAGTGTTAAGGAAAAGTTATTGATGCGGGCTGAGTCGATGGGCTTTTTGGATAATATTTTCCGGGTTATTGTTCCTGAGACTGTTGAGATTGAGGTTAAAGATGGTGTTAAGAAGGAGAAGAAGAAGAAGATGTTTCCTGGTTATGTTTTAGTTGAGATGATTATGAGTGATGAGGCTTGGTATGTAGTTAGAA
>CANQYR010000059.1 GCA_947628125.1 uncultured Bacilli bacterium | reverse complement strand
AAATTACAAACAATTACAAGAATATTTTCCCGTTTATGTTTTTAAAAATTCAAGACATTTTCCAAAACTATTGACAGTTATTGATAATAATACACTTGTCGCAATTACATTACTTATTGCTGAATCTAATCCTAAAGAAAAAGATGTATTAATTGATTTAATAATGAACTTTTTAGTTTCAAAATAGATTTGACAAAATACCAGCCTTCTACATGGAAGAAGGAAAAAAAGTACAAAAACTATCTCCAGGCGATATTGTTGTAATACCAGCCAATGTGAAACACTTCCATGGTGCAAGAAAAAATTCTTGGTTTAGTCATATAGTTGTCGAAGTACCAGGTGAAGAAACCGAAAATGTATGGCTAGAACCTGTAACTGATGAAGAATATGATAAATTAAGTGATTAGAAAATTGATAAACAGACCTAATTTGTAGGTTTGTTTTTCTCTGCCATAATTAAAAATAATTAAAAAAGTTTGTCAAACAAATGTTCTTACAATATAATGGTATTAAGGAGGTTTTAGCGATGAATCATGATAGAAATTAAATTAAATGACTTTAAGATTGCAATGGATAAAATAATAACTTAAAATCAAAAAAACGCAATTAGAAATATTTGAAAATGCTAACGCTAAAGGTTATTCTCCAGAATTTTCGCAATATGAAGAAGTATTATTTATGTTTTAATGTTATAAAAAAAGACTGTAAATTTAACAATCTTTTAACAATTTTTTTTCAAGTAAAGAAACAAACTCATATAAAAGAAATGATAAAATAATTAAAATAACAATACCTGCCATAACAACATTTAAATTGAATACTTGTGTTCCATAAATGATTAAGTAGCCAATTCCTTTTTTACTAACTAAAAACTCGCCCATAATCACACCAATTAAAGTCATAGATATATTTAATTTTAAAGAAGTAACAATCGTTCTTTTAGAACCAGGGATAACTAAATACCTAAGTATTTGCCATTTACTCGCTCCAAAAGATTGCAGTAATTTTATTTTGATATCATCTGTCCCTAAAAAACCATTATAAATGTTAACAATGCTAACAATTAAATTAATTAACAAAGCCATAACTATAATTGCTTTAGTATTAGCTCCAAACCAAATAATAATAATTGGCCCTAAAGCAACTTTCGGTAAACTATTTAACATAGTTAAAAATGGATCAAGAATTTTAGCTAATGTTTTTACTTCATAAAGTAAAATAGCAATTAGAAAACCACTAGCTATACCAATAAAAAAGGCTAAAACTATTTCATACAAAGTCGTTAAAATATGATTAATTAACGAACCTTCCAAAAAAAGCTTTTTAATTGTCAAAACAATTCTTGATGGACTAGAAAAAATAAAAGGATTCAAAACTTTTTTATTAGCCAAAACTTCCCAAGATATTAAAAAGATAACGACAATTAAAACTTGCATTAAATGAACAAAAATTTTATTACGTTTTTCCTTTTGCAAAAACTCTTTCTGCTTAGCTGACATATTCATCCAAATCCTTCCATATTTTATCATATAATATACTAAATTCTTGGGACTTTCTATTAACTATTGGATCATCATAAGGTAAATTAATATCATATATATTTTTAATAAAACATGGTCTTTTGGCTAACACAACCACCCGATTAGAAAGACTAACTGCCTCCGCAATATCATGTGATACAAGAATTGTTGTAATATTTTCCTTTTTAATTATATCAAAAACATCCTTACTCACAGCGAGCCTTGATTGATAATCCAAAGCCGAAAAAGGTTCATCTAATAACAAAATATCAGGCTTCAAAGCAAGGGTTCGAATAAGGGCAACTCGCTGCTTCATTCCACCTGACAATTCATTAGGATATTTATTTATAAAATCTTCTAAATTATAATTTTTTAATAATCTTAAAACATAATCTTTATTTTCCTTACTATCTTTTTTAGCTATTTTAAGACCTAAAATTGCATTTTCATAAATTGTTAACCAAGGAAACAATGCATCATTTTGCAACATATAACCAATAGTTACATCATCTTTATAAAATACATATGTTCCCGATGTTTGCTTATCAATATTAGCAAGTATTCCCAGTAAAGAAGACTTGCCACAGCCACTGGTGCCAACAATAGTTACAATCTCACCTTTTTTAACATCTAAAGTAATATCTTTAATCGCCTTTATCTCACCATCCTTGGTATAGTATGATTTTTCTAAATTGACAATTTTTAAAATATCATTCATTACTTAAATTCACAAACAAATCATTATATGGTACATAATCATCTAACAAACCATTATCAATCATAATATCCTCTAAGTTTCTAACCATTTCTTCAGTTATATAAGTAGTTTTAAGCCAACAATCACTTTCTTTATAACGATCAACAATAATTTCTAAATCATTAATATCAGTATCTAAAAATTGTTTACTAATTACCTCAGCTACTTTCTTAGCACTGTTTTCATAAACAAATTGTAAACCCTTATTAATTGCTAAATTAAATTTTTCTAAAGTTTCCTTATTAGCTTCGAAATAACTCTTTTTACAATAAAATGCAGTATAAGGCATCTCACCAGAATACTTACCAATAGAATCAACAACAAATCCTAAGTTTTCCTTTTCAAGCAATGTTGCATTAGGCTCAAAAAGATTCACGAAATCGCCTTCATTAGCAATGAAAGAACCTGATAAGGCGGCAAATTCTACCGAATAGTTTAACTTGATCTTATCCGCGTCAATTCCCATTTTTTTCAAAGCGTTTAAGAAATTTAAAGCTGGCATCCCGCCTTTGCGGCCAACTAAAACTTCCTTGCCATATAAGTCTTCTAACTTAAAATCCTTATTTCTTGAAACAATAAATTGCCCATCCCTTTTAGTTAAACCAGCAAAAGTAACTAAATAATCCTCTTCTTTTCCTTCATAAACATAAATTGCACTTTCACTTCCCGCAAATCCTATTTGTGTATCACCTGAAATAACCGCGGTAGCAACCTTATCCGCCCCTGGTGTTAATACAAGTTCCAAATCAAGCCCTAACTCTTTAAAATAACCATTTTCAATGGCTACATATAAAGGAGCATAAAAAGGACTATGCGTTACCTCAGCTAACTTAATTTTTTCTAATTTACTTTCTTCCTTTTCATCTTTTTTACTAATAAATACGATACTAAAAGCACATAACACAACAAATAAGGCAAGAACAATACTAAAAATTATTTTTTTCAAAACAAACTCCTCCTTTTTGTTTCAATGTTAGTATATTCTAAGCATGCCAAAAAAGTGAAGGCACATGCCTTTTAGACATTAAAACTAACAAAATAAAAAACTTCAAATCACAACTTTTCATTTACAACTAACTTTAACTTTGCTATAATTAGGATAATAAAAGGGAGTGACTAATATGGCTGTGAGAACAGAAGCGTTATTAGATAAGCTGTACAATTTGCGTGGTGAAGATAGTAGTATCCTAAAAGAAATGGACGAGCAACGTATTGAAGCTGAAGAAACAAAAGAAAAAACAACTGAACAAAAGAAAGTATTGCAAAATAAAATAGCCGACTTAAAAACTTCTCGCGAAGAATTAGAAGCTCAAGGCGAAAAATTTAAAACAATGCTTCAAGGTATAAATAGGGAAGACTATGAAACCGTTTTAACACGTCTACAAATAGATTTTGATCCCGAAGGTTTATTAGCAAAATTAAATAAAAATTTACCTAAAACAATTGAAACGGTTGATGAAGATACTAAAAAAAGCGAAGAAGAATTAGTAAAAGTTGAAGAACAAATGAACAAAGCCATAACAACAATTGAAGAACTAGGAATAAGAAAAGACTCAGCTTTAGCTAACCAAGAAAAGCTTAATGAATATATTGAATTAGCCTTAAGTGGTAACATTAATATAACCAGAGATTCAATAACATCATTACTAGCTCAGTTTCATTTTACGGAAGAAGAACAAAGGGAAGCAGCTAAAATACTAATGTTCCCTGAAGATGCTTTATTTAGCTACGACGAAAAAATCAAATCAAAAGATAAATTTGGCAAAAGCATATCAGAAGTAATTCATGAAGCTAGAACCATTAGTGAAGAACAATCACTACCAATTGAAGAAAATAAAAAAGACGTAAAAGATGAGGTAATTGATACCCTAAAAAAAGTTGGCATTGATTATCTAGATTTTACTAGTGATGAACTAAATAATTTAATGAACCATTTTGATGAAAAATTATTTACGAAAAACGTTAATTTAATAACTGATGAAAAAATAAATAAAGACATTTTCATTGGTCATGCATCATTATTATATGATGAAGAATTACAAGACAAAATAGAGCTATTATTAAAAGTTGGCAAAGAACCTACAGACTTATATCTAAACCCTAATGTTTTAAGCAAATATAATTTAGAAGCATTAAAAAGGGTTATTGAAACAATAATCACTAGCCACATGGAACCAAAAAACGTGCCACTTATGGCTTATTAGGAGGTTTAAGATGAATTATTATGAAAAAACAAATAAATTTTTAAGCAATGCGTTAGGTTCTTCTTTAACTTCCTTACAAGAGATTATGGTTTATATCAATGCTTATGTAGCCAAAGATGAATACGACATAGCAACATTTGCTTTAGAAAATCATCTAACTCCATGTATGGACATTGCAAAACTTGCTAATTTTGGCTCTTTAGTGGGAACATATTGGCATGAACTAATGCCTGAAGAAATAACTATCTTTCAAAATGATCCCCAAAGCTATTATAAAGCCTTAGCTAAATATGAAGATAAAGAAAAAATTGAATTAACTTATTTAGAACGTTTTGGCTATGATGATGAACAAATTAAAAATTTTTCTAAAACTAAAAGCTATAATATTCTTAAAGCTTTAAAAGAAAACCGCAAATTAGTTCAAACAAATATCCAATACTTAATTGACTTAGAAATTACAAACTATAAAGAAATATTTGAAAGATATTATGAATTATTTTTAATGGATAATAGTAATTTTGTAAGTATCTTTAACAAATATGATCAAAAAGATCTAGCAAGTAAATTAGAAAAAAATGTTGGCATTTTAGAATATTTATAATCTAAAATGTTTTTTTTACCAAAGAATGGCATTGATTTGCGTACTTTTTGATGATAAAATGAATATAAAGTTGTAGGTGGTATTATGAAAAGAAAAATATTATTTATTTTAACAATTTTATTATTAAGCTTAACTCAAGTTCAAGCCTTATCTATATCAGCTTCTAAAACAAGTGCATCAAGAAACGACTTAATTACTTTTGAAATAGAAGTTGATCAAGAAGCCAAAATCCAATACGATGGCACAGTTTTTGAAGCTTTAACAACTTCGCGTTTTTCTTCTAAGACTAATTACGATGAAAAAACGAAAACTTTTATCATTCCTAGTGGTAAAACTACAGTAACCTTAAAAGTTAAAGAAAACGCTTGCCAAGATAATGCAGAAATTAGCTTAATTAGCTCAAAAGGAACAACTAAAGCGCCAATCACTATTAAAGATGCCGTCAAAGAAACATCAGCTTTTGTAGGCATCAAAAATAACATGCCATGGTTACAATATGTTTTAATCACCCTTATTGCCGTTGCTTCTGTCGCGCTTATAATTGGTATATATCGTTACAAACAAAATAATCAAGGCATAGCAATTTTATCAATTAGCATTTTATCCATCATCGTTTTAGCCCCTTTAACATATTTAATCATGACAGCTAAAGATGAAAACAAAGAACCAGAACTTATAACTTATGAAATAAAAGTTCAAGATGAAGAAGAAAAAGAAGAAGAAATCCAAAATAATAACGATGAAGAAAATAATGACAATGAAGAAATTAATAATGAAGAACCAGCATACGAAACTAACACTTATGAAAATCAAAGCTCAAACACATCTAAACCAAATAATAATGAATCAACAACAAATAATGAGTCAACTGAAAATAATAAACCAAGTGATAATGAACCTCAAGAAGAAACTAACGTAAGTGTTACAAGTGTTTCCTATGAAACATATGAATTTACCAAAAATTCTTCCACGCCAATAATATTAAATTTAGATGTCAAAGGCTCTAAAGAAGTTAAACAAGTTGTTATTGACAATGTTAAATATGATGTCCAAAAACTAGAAGACTCTAAATATCGTCT
>CANQYR010000058.1 GCA_947628125.1 uncultured Bacilli bacterium | reverse complement strand
ATAAATATGGCAAAATTTACCAAAGAAATGGTTAATGATTATGCTGATAAACTATTAATCGGGTTAACCGAAGAAGAGTTAAACAATGTTTTGAAAGAATTTTCGGTAATCGATGAAAGTATTGCAAAAATTAGTACTATAAAAGACATTGATAAAGTTAATCCTATGACTCATTGCTTAGACAACACTATTACTAAATTAAGAGAGGATGAAGCAGATCCTTCTTCTGATATTAAAGATATTCTAAAAAATTGTGAAAATACTTATGGACGTTATGTTGAAGTACCTAAAGTAGTAGGTGGTGATTAAAATGTCTTATATGGATAAAAGTTTAACTGAAATTCATGAAGCTCTATTTAGTAAAAAAGTTACTAGTAAAGAGCTGATTAAAGAAAGTTTAGAAAAAGCACATGAACTAGAATCTTCTTGCAATGCCTTTGTAAGCATTTTAGATAACGCTTCCGAAAAGGAAGTAACTGATGACTTACTATCCGGTATTCCTTATGGTATTAAAGATAATTATGCTACTAAAGATATTCTTACAACTGCTTCCTCTAATACCTTAAATAATTATATTCCTTTCTATAATGCAACAGCGATTAATAATTTAAATAAACATAATGTTGTAGGGATTGCTAAAACTGCAATGGACGAGTTTGGAATGGGAGGAGTAGGCATAACTCCCCATACTGGAATAGTTAAGAATCCTTGGGATTTAACTCGTACCCCTGGTGGTTCATCTTGCGGTAGTGCTGCTTCTGTTGCTGCCGGCGTTTATCCTTATGCCTTAGGTAGCGACACCGGAGACTCTATAAGAAAACCTGCGGCTTATTGCGGCATAGTAGGATATAAACCTACCTATGGTATGATTTCACGCTTTGGTTTATTTCCTTTCGCGTCCAGCCTAGACCATTGTGGTGTCTTAACAAGAAACGTTTATGACGCTGGCATCGTCGTAAATGCGATGAAAGGCCAGGACGTAAATGATATGACTTCTTGGGATTCAAGTAATATTGATTTAGTAAAAGATATTGATAGCGATATTAAAGGTAAAAAAGTATGTTATATCAAAGAAATTTGTGATGTATCTAACTATCCGCATGCTTCCTCTGAATTAAAAGAACATTTAGCTAATTTTAATAAAACATTAGACATATTAAAAAATTTAGGTGTTCAAGTTGATGAAGTAAGTGTTGATAGAGAGTTATTAGATAAAATTGCTAGTGTCTATGTCGTAATTTCCTGTGCCGAAGCAACTAGTAATATGTCTAATTTAACTGGTATTAGTTTCGGACCTCGAAGTACTGAGAAAAAAGATGTCTTTAAAATGATGAAAGAACATCGAACTAAAGGTTTTTCCCCTTTAATTAAAAGAAGATTTGTTATTGGTTCTTATGTTCTACAAAAAGAAAATCAAGAAAGATACTTTCGTAATGCAGCGCGGGTAAGGCGTTTAATTGTGGAAGCTTGGAAAGATTTATTTAAAACTTATGATGCGGTTATCTTACCGGTTGGTAGTGGACCAGCTCCTTTAATTAAAGATTGTGTTGATCATGTATCTAATGACGAAAATACTATCCTAGAAGAACATTTACAAGTAGGTAATTTCGGTGGTTTTCCATCTATTACGATTCCTAATGGTTTTATTAATAATTTACCAGTCGGTGTTAATTTAACCAGTAATATTTATAATGATATAGTACTTTTAAATATTGCTAAAAGGCTAGAGGACGCTATGCCTTACCAAAATCAAATAGCTAAAGGAGGGTTAAAATGAATTATCAAGTAACAATCGGCTTAGAAATGCATTGTGAACTTAAAAGTAATTCTAAAGTCTTCTCTAAAAGCCGCAATACTTTTAGTGGAACTCCTAATGATAATGTAACTCCTCCAGATATGGCTTTTCCGGGCACTTTACCTATGGTTAATCATAAATGTGTAAGAGATGCTATTAAAATGGCTTTAGTATTAAATTGTGATATACCTGCATTTATGAGTTTTGATCGAAAAAACTATTATTATCCTGACTTACCTAAAGGTTACCAAATTACCCAATTTTATAATCCTGTCGGAACTAATGGCAATATTGATATTTTAGTCGATGATAAAGTCGTAAACATTAAAATCCATGATATCCATCTTGAAGAAGATGCTGCTTCTCTAGACCATTATGTCGATACATCCGTAATCGATTACAACCGGGCTGGTGTTCCTTTATTAGAACTTGTAACTGAACCTTGTATTCATAGTTCAGCCGATGCGGTAGCTTTCCTAGAACATATGCGTAGTACTTACAAATATTGCGATGTTAGTGAAGGAGATACAAAAAAAGGAGAAATTAGATGTGATGTTAACGTATCCTTATCTAAAGATGATACTTTAGGCACCAAAGTCGAAATTAAAAACGTCAATTCCTTCGGGGCTGTAAGAGATGTAATTGAATACGAAATCAAAAGGCAAAGTGCTTTACTAGACGCGGGAAGGGAAAACGAAATCGAACAAGAAACTCGTCGTTGGGACGAAGAAACTAAAAAAACCATTAGAATGCGTAGTAAAGCCGACGCTATCGATTATAAATATTTCCCTGATCCTAATATTCCACCTTATGTTATAACTGAAGAAGAAATTAATGACATTAAAAAAACTATTCCTATTCTTCCTATTGCAAGAAAAAAAATTTACGAAGAAAAATATGGTTTAAGTAGTTATGATGCTAAAGTAATCATTAAAGAAAAAAGTGTTAGTGATTTCTTTGAAGAATGCTTAAAATTAGATATTCCAGCGAAACTCGCATCCAATTGGCTTACTACAACTATTTTAGGTAAGATTAATGAATTGGATATTCCTCTAGAAGAATTTTATTTAAAACCTGAATATCTAAAACAAATCATAGAAGCCAGTACAAGTGGAGTTATTTCTTCCAAACAAGCTAAAGAAATATTTAATAAAGCAGTAGAAGAAAAAAAAGAACCAAAAACCTATTTAAAAGAAAATAGACAAATTAGTGATGAAAATGAATTACATAATCTCATTAAAACTATTTTAGATAATAATAGAGATCAAGTAAAAGCTTATAAAAATGGTAAAACTAATTTATTTGATTATTTTGTAGGTCAGGTCATGAAAGAAACTAAAGGTAAAGCTAATCCTAACTTAACCAAAGAAATTTTAACTAAACTTCTAAAAGAAATTTAAAACTAAAAGGGACGACATAAATGAACATAAAATTAAGAAAAGACGAATTAATTAAATCACTTGATTTAAACATTAAATATTTAAAACAAATAAAAGATACATCGAAAGATGAACTACATAAAAGCCTCATTACACTTTTAACGAAAATCGATAAGATACGTTTTACATACCTTTATACAAAATTAAAATATATTATTGTATCTAGTTTTAATACCGAATTAAATAATAATTATCTTAAGTATTTAGAGTTAAAACTAGCTAAGTTACAAGAAGAATTTATTAAGTCAACAGATACTAAAACCATTGAAGAAGAAAAAGCATATCTATCTTATTGGTTTAGCAAAGTATTAGAAAATCACGCTCTAAATAAACTAATAAATAATTTAAAGCTTGAAAGAGACGAAATAATAATAAATAGAATTTCTAAAAAAACTCTATATGATGTAGGAACTCTAGAAGAAATCGATTTTTATGAGCGTAAGAAATATTACGAAATTGATGTGGCATTAATTAATAAAGGTTTGACTAACTATCAAATTTCTTTAGGATATTTAAGTACTCCTCAAGATATAAATAAATTTATCCGTGAGTTAAGAACTAACTTCTTTAATTTAATCAAGGAAAATAAAAGTGTTTCCCTAGAAGATATTAATATTTTATATAATAAAGCATATGAAATAACAACTGAAAAATTTAATACTGAACCCGTAACTAAATTATCTATGAATAGAACGTTAAGTTACTTAAAAAGGAATAATAAAATAACTATAGATAGTGATAACAATGTTATCGATAGTACTGCTTTATATCAAAAATATTATAAAGAATGTATCCATTTATTTACAGGTGTACTAGCAAATATTAGTTATATAGATATAGAAGAAGTAGAAAGATTATTTAATATTTGCTGTAATAATATTGCGGAAGAAATGAATTATCATCCAGAAAGACCAATATCACTAAAAAAGGTATTACCAAAATCCTTAAAAAAGGTGCATAAAATGAAAAAGCAAAACTAAATTTTTTGCTCTTTTTTTTAGATCTTTTTTATGGTATACTTGTATATAGTAAAGAGGTGTTGGCAGATATGTTTGGCAAAATTTTATATATCGGTGAAGGCGAAGCTAAAGTTGAGAATAACCGCTTACAAGGTGAAGATAAGGATTTAATGAATGTTCATGTCATTTTCGAAGCACAGGACCAAAGAATATTAGGAGAAGTAGAAGAAGTTGATAATCAAGAAGTTAAAATTCGTTTTTTAGGAGAATATATCAATAATAAATATGTTAGTGGTGTTATAAGAAAACCTTTGCTTTCTAGTACCATAAGATTAATTAATGACGAAGAATTATCCCTTTTAATGGGAATTTATAGTGACAAATCTTTTATTTTAGGTCAAAGTTCCATTTATAAGAATCATACTGTTTATGTCGATATGAATGACTTACTTGCTAATCACATGGCTATTTTTGGTAACTCTGGGTCCGGTAAATCATGTGGTGTTGCCCGCATTGTCCAAAATATTTTTGAGAATCCTAATATCATAAGTTATAATGCTAATATCTTCATATTTGATGCTTATGGGGAATATAAAAATGCTTTTTCTAAATTAAGTGAGATAAATACTAGTTATGCCTATAAATTTATTACTACTAATCCTCAAGAAGAAACTGATGTTTTATTAAATATACCAACACACCTACTTACTTTAGATGATATGACCCTTTTACTACAAGCCTCTAGCCATAGCCAAATACCTATAATAGAAAGAGCCTTAAAATTAGTTAAAATATTTTCTAGTGATTCTCCTGAAACTACCAGGTATAAAAACCACTTAATTGCGAAAGCCATGTTAGCTGTTTTGTATACTAATTCGCCTTCAAAAGAAAAGAAAAATGAAATATTTAAAATTTTAGAAGTCTGTCATACTACGGAATTTAATTTTGATAGTACTATAGAAGGTATTGGATATACTAGAACTTTAAGCGAATGTTTTGAAATAGATAGTAATGGCAATTTTGGTGAATCTGTTTTAATAAATGAGTACATTCTAAAATTCATCGATGATAATATCGAGAGTATGAAAGAGCCAGCAGCACCTTTCTATACCTTAAAAGACTTTCAAAACGCTTTAGAATTTACTTTAATTAGCGAAGGATTTCAACATAACGAAACCATGCATGATGATGCTATGATCCTGCAAGTTCGCTTACAATCCATCATAAATAGTGCTATTGGATCTTATTTTGATGCTCCAAACTATATTGATCAAAATAATTATATTGCCTCTTTAGTAGCTATGCCTAATCGAAGGAAAGCCCAAATAATTAATATTAATTTAGAAGATGTCGATGATACCTATGCTAAAGTAATAGTTAAAATTATGGCTCGAATGTTCTTCGATTTTGCGAAAAGCAGAAAGCAAAGAGCAAGTATTCCTTTCCATTTGTTTTTAGAAGAAGCCCACAGATACGTCAATAAAGATGCTGATACTTTCTTAATTGGTTATAATATTTTTGAAAGAATAGCTAAAGAGGGTAGAAAATACGGAGTTTTACTAAATATTATTTCGCAAAGACCGGTAGAAATTAGTGATACTGTTATATCTCAGTGTTCTAATTTTCTAATATTTAAAATGACTCACCCTAAAGATATTGAATATATTAAAACTATGTTACCTAATATTTCTGCGGATGTTGTTGAAAAACAAAAAATCTTACAACCTGGCAATTGTGTTGGATTCGGTAGTGCTTTTAAACTACCTATGATTGTTAAACTAGATATGCCCAATCCTGCACCATATAGTAACTCATGTAACGTCAATGCTTGCTGGCGACTTAAAACTGATAGTCAAGGTTAATCCTTGATTTTTATTATCTTATTATATATAATAAAAAAATATGAGGTGATAATATGTTAAATGGTGCAGTTTCAATTGAGAGAGTAGTTTCGGGTATAAAATACTGGTATGACGATCCTACATTTCTTAAAGAAATATATAAATTAGAAAATACCATAGATACCGAAACATTAGAAGACGTTATTTATGAAATCGAAACTAGTTATGTAGAAGAGGAAAAAGAGGAAAAAGAAATAATTGAAATAT
>CANQYR010000057.1 GCA_947628125.1 uncultured Bacilli bacterium | reverse complement strand
TGGCTTCGAGGCTTTTTTCTTATTTATAAAAAAAGAAACTGTCAAGAAATTAATTATCTAATTTCTCGACAGCCCCTTTTTAATTTTTCTTTTTCCGTTTTCTGGTTCTTGGTTTTTTAGGATCATCATTTTTTAATTTTGGTAATTCATGTTTGGTGTCTTGTTCTTTTACTTCAATAATTATTGATGTTTTCTTAAGTGGATCTTTTTCATAAGAACTTCGTTTTTGCTTATAACGCATATTTAGTTTTTCTTCAATTTTTTGTTTTTCTTTTCTTACGCTTTCTTCATTTTCTTCGTCTTTTTTAACTATTTCTTCTACTTGCTTTTGGGCACCTTTTAGGCGGATTAGTTTTAATATGTCAAATAGTATTATGAAGAAGGCTGGGATGACAACTAATATTAGCCAACCACCTTTAGTTGAGAGTATTGATTGTAATCTTCCTAATTGAGGAATTTTAAGTACTACTTTACCGATAACGTTGTCAAAGGTTGCTGGTTTACTATCAGGTGTATCGTTATTATCGCCTTTAGTTTGATATTCTTTACCTTCTGGTGTGTCGGTTATAGATATTACGCGGTGGGTGATGGTCATTCCTTTAGATATTGAAGCAGTAGAAATAAATGTTATGACATCACCTATTTTTATGTCTTCTGGTTTTTTTACTTTTACATTGACAATAACATCATATATTTTTAAACTTGGTTCCATACTTGGCGAGATAATTGTATATAAGCCAAAGGCAGGTTTATAACTAGTGTCATTTTTATCATGAGTTTTGGTGGTAATAAAATAATAAACTAATATGCCAGCTACCAAAAGGAGCAGAACAAAAAGAGTCCAAGATATGATAGTACCAACAAGTTTAAATTTTTGTTTTATAGAATGATACTTTTCATGTTTCTTCATAATCAAAAACCTCTCTTATTCTTACTATATATAATTATAATAAAATCATACTAAAAAAACAATTAAAAATTAAAAAAGTCAAGTAAACTAGTCATTTTTTCATAAAAAAAAAGCAGTTGTTGCTTTTTTTATTCATACCAAGCATCGGTAATAGATATTTTAGCAAAGTAATGTTTACCTTGTTGATAATCTTGAGAATATCCTTTATTAACAAATTCGTAAGATAATTCATATTCCCATTTTACAAATGCTGGAATGGTTACGGTTATTATTTCTTGATCAGTAGTTGGTGATGAAACTTTACCAGTGCTTGCTGAACCTTCTCTTGTTAGGACATATACTAATTCGTCAGCTGGGTCAAATTCATTTTTAACTTCGGCAAAATCAATTCTAAAGGTTAAAGTTTTATTGGTTCGGTTATCAACCGAGAATGATTGTTTGCCGGTCCAGCCTGGGGTTATATCATGATCAATTAAGCTGCCATCATAGCTTACAAATAATACATCGTAATTTTCACCATAGCAATGTTCATCACACTGGCCATCGCCATTGGTGTCGCAGTCATAATCACATTTACCATCGCCGTCTTTATCAACGTTTTTATCAGGAATTCCATCACCATCGGTATCACAATCTCTTGTACAGAATTCGCTGTTGTTGTCGTAACAATTTAAGTCACATTTACCGTCTTTATCGGTGTCACAGTTTTTGTCGCACTTGCCATCGTTATTGGTATCACAGTTTAGATCACATTTGCCGTCACCATCAGTGTCACAATCGATGTCGCACAAACCATCACCGTCTTTGTCTATGTTTTTATCCGGCTTACCATCGCCGTTAGTATCACAGTTGGTATCGCACTTACCGTCATTATTATTATCACAGTTATAATCGCATTTACCATCATTATCGGTGTCACAATTTAAGTCACACTTACCATCTTTATCTTTATCTAAATTGGTGTCTGGTTTACCATCGTTATTGGTATCACAGTTTAAATCACATGTTCCATCACCATTAGTATCACAATTTAGATCACAGGTGCCATCATTATTGGTATCGCAATTGGTGTCACATTTACCGTCACCATTGGTGTCGCAATTTTTATCGCATTTGCCATCATTATTTGTATCACAATTGGTATCGCATTTACCGTCACCATTAGTGTCACAGTTTTTATCGCATTTGCCATCGTTATTTGTATCACAATTGGTGTCACATTTACCGTCACCATTGGTGTCACAGTTTTTATCGCATTTGCCATCGTTATTTGTATCACAGTTGGTATCACATTTACCGTCACCATTGGTGTCACAGTTTTTATCACATTTGCCATCGTTATTGGTATCACAATTGGTGTCACATTTACCGTCATTATTGGTGTCACAGTTTAGATCACACTTGCCATCATTATCGGTATCACAGTTGGTGTCACATTTACCGTCACCATTGGTATCGCAATTGGTATCGCATTTGCCGTCGTTATTAATATCACAATTGGTATCACACTTACCATCGCCATTGGTGTCACAGTTGGCATCGCATTTGCCGTCACCATTAGTATCGCAGTTTCGATCACACTTGCCATCATTATCGATATCACAGTTGGTGTCACATTTACCATCATGATCATTATCGCAATTATAATCACATTTACCATCGCCATTAGTATCACAATCGTGATCGCATTTGCCATCACCGTTGTCGTCACAGTTTTCATGGCAACTATTGTCGGTACAATTGGTATCGCATTTACCATCACCGTTGGTGTCACAGTTGGTATCACACTTGCCGTCACCATTATTATCACAATTTAGATCACATTTGCCATCGTTATTGGTATCGCAGTTTTTATCACATTTGCCATCGTGATTTTCATCGCAGTTATAATCGCATTTACCATCGTTATTGGTATCACAGTTTACATCGCATGTACCGTCGTTATTATCATCACAGTTGGTGTCACATGAGCCATCACCGTTATTGTCACAATTTAGATCACATTTGCCATCACCATTGAGGTCGCAATTTTTGTCGCATTTACCGTCGTTATTTTCATCACAGTTTTTGTCACACTTACCATCATTATTGGTATCACAGTTTACATCGCATGTTCCGTCACCGTTGTTATCGCAGTTGGTATCACAGGTGCCATCACCATTGGTGTCACAATTACGGTCGCATGTTCCATCGCCATTGGTATCACAGTTGTAGTCGCATGAACCATCGCCATTATCGTCGCAGTTACGATCACATTTGCCGTCGTTATTATCATCACAATTGGTATCACATGATCCATCATTATTAGGATCACAGTTACGGTCGCATTTACCGTCGTTATTATCATCACAGTTGGTGTCACATGACCCATCGCCATTATTGTCACAGTTTAGATCACAAGTTCCATCGTTATTGGTGTCACAATTTAAGTCGCATTTATCATCACCATTAGTATCGCAGTTTTTATCACATTTGCCGTCATTATTGGTATCACAATTGGTATCACAGGTGCCATCATTATTAGGGTCACAATTTAGGTCACATTTACCGTCTTTATTAGTGTCACAGTTAGTGTCACATGAGCCATCGTTATTAGTATCACAATTTAGATCACAAGTTCCATCGTTATTGGTGTCACAGTTTAAGTCACATGTGCCATCACCATCGGTGTCAATGTTCGTGTCAGGATCACCATCACCATTGGTATCGCAATTTCTAACGCAGTGGTCGGTTCCTTCATAGCAGTTTAGATCACATTTGCCATCATGGTTGGTATCACAGTTTTTAGTACATTTGCCACTGTGGTTTGGATCACAGTTTAAGTCGCATGTGCCATCACCATCGGTGTCAATGTTTGTGTCAGGATCACCATCGCCATTGGTATCGCAGTTTAGTTCACATAAACCATCACCGTCAGTATCACAGTTTACATCGCATTTACCATCGCCATCATTGTCTTGGTTTAGAAGGTTTTTATCAGGTTTGCCATCACCATCGGTATCAATGTTAACATCAGCTTTACCATCTTTGTTAACGTCAATGTTGATGTCAGGTTTGCCATCACCATCGGTATCAACGTTTAGATCAGGGTTACCATCACCATCAATGTCGATATTTAGATCAGGATGGTGGTCACCATCTAGGTCACAGTTTAGGTCGCATTTATTATCGCCATTGGTGTCTTGGTTTAATAAGTTTCTATCAGGAATACCATCGTTATTATCATCTAAGTTGAATATTCCAGCTTTTATTTTGCCATAGCTGATATTAGTATCAGGTAAGCGATCGTCATCCAAGTCAATGTTATAGTCTCTTTTGCCATCGCCATCTAGGTCACAGTTAGTATCGCAGATGCCATCATTGTTATAGTCACAGTTTAAATGGCATTTGCCACCATTTATCAGTCTTAATATACCGTATGTTGTAGCGGCAGTTCCTAGTATCAATAGTAAAAATAATAAAATTATAATTATTATTGTTCGACTACGATCTTTATTTTTTTCAGTTTCTAATAATTCTGCATATTCTTGCTCAATTTCGCTTAGATTATTCATAGGAATATTATTTTGATCCATACTCTCTCTCCTACCCTTTTATTTTATAAAAAGATTATAGCATAAAGTAAAGGCTTAGACAAGTTTTTAAAGTCAAAAAAAAAAGCATTTTTTGCTTTTTTAATTTTAAGATACTGCAATGTTTTCAACTTTTAATTTACCTTGAAGTGTACCATTCATTAAAGAATTTTGACTAACTCCAGTATTCTTGAATTGGAATACAACATAATAATATTTAACATTTGGAGCCCCACTAGTAACAGTAAATTCATCGCTTGTATAAAGAACTTGTTTTCCAGCACTTGGATTAACAGCTGTAGCTGCTGCGACTTCTGTTGCCCCCCCCGTTGTCACAAAAATATTTTTAAAGTCGTTGCATGTTTCAAAATAAGTTACTTCACCTTCAGCAGAACCAGTTCCAGTTTGTTTTTGACAATTAAATGTTGCTGTATTAGTAGTAAATCCTTCTACTTTATCAGTACTTTGATAAACTGTAACTTCTACATCAGGAGTTAAAGTATTTTGAGTTACGTCATAAACGATTTGATATTTACCTTTGGCGCTTTCAGTATTGGCAGTTGAAACAGTTACTTGTAATGCTGCAGCTTCTACATGACCTGGATATACATCTGATGTAGAAAATTTACTATCAGTTTCATCAATTTGAGCTACGGTTGTAGTTTCAGCAATACGTCCAGCTGTGATATCTGCTTGGCCTTTATCGGCATCACCATCACGGCTATCTGTTACGGTTGCTGTGAAGAATGCGAATGTTGCCCCCACAACTGCTACTAATAATGTGGCAACAGCAATAACTGTCAATAGCACCATATTCTTTCTTTCCATTTCTTTTTTATTCTCCTCTCTATGATAAAATATATCAAAATATTTTTTGGTTTTCAACAATTTTTCAACATTTTTTTAAAGAAACGTAAATATTTGTAAGGTTTTAAATTAGTTAAAAATAATGACTTATTTTTGCAAATAAAAAAAAAGCAATTTTATGCTTTTTATTATTAGCTTATGGTAGTTGCAACGTTCTTAACAGAAATATCACCATCAAGTTTTTTGCCCATTAAAGAATTTTGATTATTGTTGTCTTTAAATTCAAATACTATGTAATAATGAGCAGTATCACTTGATAAATTTGTAACACTAATATCATCTGTTGTATAAAGAATTTGTTCACCAGCTTGAGAATTAATAGCTTGACTAGTTACTACTTGTTCAGCTTCGGCAAAAATAGTTGCTTCTTGACCAGCACATGTTTCAGAATATTGAACTTCGCCAGCAGCAGAACCTGCTTTTGTTCCCTTAGTACATGCTAATGTTGTAGTACCTTCAAATTCTTCTATTTCTGTTTCTGATTTGTAAATAGATACTGTTACATCTGGACTTAAAGTATTTTCAGTAACATTGTAAACAATTGCATATTTACCTTTAGCAGTTTCAGTATTTGTTGTTGAAACAGTAACTGTTAATGCAGCAGCTTCTTTATGGCCTGGATATACGTCACCTACTGTGAAATGGCCAGCAACACCTTCAATATTTGCTACAGTTGTTGTTTCAGCAATACGTCCTGCGGTGATATCTGCTTGACCTTTATCGGCATCACCATCACGGCTATCTGTTACGGTTGCTGTGAAGAATGCGAATGTTGCACCTACAACTGCTACTAATAATGTTGCAACAGCGATGACTGTTAATAGCACCATATTTTTCTTTTCCATTTCTTTTTTATTCTCCTCTCTATTTTAAAATATACCAAAATATATTTAATTTTTCAATAATTTATATCTATGTTAGACCGTATTGATTAAAGAACTAAAAAATGATATTATAAAAAAGAGATGATAAAAATGAATGAAGTAATAGATAAAATAACAAATATGACAAAGGAAGA
>CANQYR010000056.1 GCA_947628125.1 uncultured Bacilli bacterium | reverse complement strand
CATATTTTAGTAAATACGCAAAATGAGATATTTTATATTTCCCCTTTTATGCAAAGAAATAATTTAAATGATTATTCAAAAATTTTTTATGCTAAGGAGATACTTATATATCAGCCAATTACGGAGGAAGATAAGGTTGATTTAGATTCTTTTTTGCATATTAATCGGTATTTAAGGGTTGTCAAGTTTAAGTCTTTGGTTCGTGAGGATTTAGAGTATATTATTGATAAATTAATTGAGTTTCGGTTAAAGAATATTTATATTGAGCTTTATCAAGATGTTTTAGAGCCTAAGGATGTTTTGTATTTAAAGGAACTTAATAAAAAGAATAAGAAAAGAAAAATTGTTATTGAGTTAAATTATTCACAAGAATATTTAAATAGTAATTTGATGAAGCAAATTTGTTTAAATACTTTGAAGGTTTGTGGTTTTATATTACTTTCTATTGTGCTTGGTTCTTTTGGGTATGTTTTTGTCCGCAACTACACATCTATGCAAGAGGTTTCACAGATTCAGGAAGTTGTTTATGATAAGATAAGTAAGGTTGATGAAGAAGTTATAATAGATGATGATGTCGATAATAGCTTAGAGATTAAAAATCGTTATATTTATGCTTTGACTTCAATTAATCCTAGTGTGGTTGGTTATTTAAAGGTTAATGGTACGAATGTTGATTATCCGGTTGTTCAAGCTTCTGATAATGTTTATTATTTGAATCATAATTTGTATCAAGAGTATGATCAAAATGGTTGGATATATATGGATTTTCGTAATTCAGCAACTGATTTAAATGATAATACAATTATATACGGTCATAATATGTATTATAGTGGGGTTATGTTTGGAACTTTGCATAAGGCTTCAACGGCTAATTGGCAAAAGGATGAGAATAATTTGGTTATTTCTTTTAATACGATGTATGAGACGATGAATTGGCAAATTTTTTCTATTTATGTGGTGCCAAAAACTAGTGATTATTTGCGGGTTACTTTTGATGATGCGGATGATAAAAATGCTTATATTGATATGATTACTAAACGGAGTATGAAAGATTTTGGTATTTCTGTTAATGAATATGACAAGATCTTAACTTTATCTACTTGTACCGGTGATAATGCACGTCTTGTTATTCATGCGAAGTTGCTTGCTGCATAATTTTTAAGTTTTCTTGGTATCTTTGATTATCGGGGTTGATAGATATGGCTTTTTGTAAAAATTCTATGGCCTTTTGTTTTTGATTTGTATAATAATAAATGATGCTTACTAGGTCGTAAAAGGCATCGTTCCAGGCAAATTCTTCATTGATGTAGGAATTGCTTTTTTCTTTGATTTTTAAAGCTTCGTTTATATATTTTAAGGCTTCTTGGTAACGGTTTTGGTTTTGATAGAGGCTTGATAGTTCAACATAGGCTTCTTTTAAATATGGTGCTTCATTAATTGCTTTTAAATACCAAAATTCGGCTTCTTCAAAGTATTCTTTACCAATATAGCATCTTGCTAAAAAGCGCATGGAAGCACTTCTTTCATCTTTCCAGGTGGCGTTTTTACATTTGATATGTTGGTGTAATGTTTTAATGCTTTCATCATATTTTTTATAGAACATGTATTCTCTACCTAGGTAGTGTAAGTTTCGATCATCTTCAGGGTTTTCTTTAACACTTAGTTCTAGTAATGGTAGGTAGCTTTGGCGGGATTTTTGACAATCAGGGTAATGGTTTAAGGTGATAGTTGTTTCAACGTATGTTTCTTTTCCGTCTGTTTTTAATACTTCATGGACAGGATGGGTCCAATAATATGATTTTAGGGAATGGATTTTATCTTGTCTATAGCTAACAAGGGGGATGTTTTTGGAATTTAGTTTCCAATTATATGTATAGCGGTAGCGGGTGTTATCTTTTTTATTCCAAAGTTTTCTTAGTTTTTCGGCCCAATTTTTTTCAAAGACTTCATCGAGGTCAATGCAAGCGCATATATCGGCATCTTTGGGGAGCATTTTCAAAGATTCGTTTCTTGCAACATCAAAACGCCAGGGAGTTATTTTTTTCTTTTTAACGTGGACATTTCTTTTTTTTAAAAGTTCTACTGTGTTATCAGTTGAACCGGTATCTAAAACGTATATTTCATCAGCTTCTTGCATACTATCTACCCAACGGTTTACAAATTGGGCTTCATTTTTACTAATGGCATAGACAACTATTTTACATTTTTGCATGTTTTCACTTCCATTAATAGGATATGCAAGGACAATTAAAAAAGTTTGTCATTTAAGACAAACTGCATGTGTAACCAGCATTTTCATGGTATGAGAAGATATCTTCATAACCAGTAAAGGCATTTTCTAGTTTTAACTCGGTCATTAATTTATCCATGGTGTATTCTTCAGTTGTAGTTATTGTTTGTTCTTCATCATCTGTTGTAGCATCACTTGTATTTGGTAATTTTTCTTTAGCTTCAGTGTAAGTTTGTTCATCTTCATATTCTTCGGTTGTGGTTTTTTCTATTAAAGAAATACTTCTTTCTGCAGTTAGGCCATATTCATAGGTTGTTTTAATATTATTATTTTTTAATGAGCAAGTTATAGTTAGGGATGGAGCATTTTCATCTACTATTAATGTAGCTTTAGCTTCGGTTATATGGGTTTCTTCTTCACTTGGTGATGTACTTGCGTAGTCATCAGATACAAGTAAGGTAAAGTTATATGTTCCTGGGGTTTTTATTATTTCATTTAGATCAATGTCTTCTTTTATTTTGATGTCGTTGCAACCATTACTTAGGCTTGGATCTGTACAGCTTACGACAAAGTCATTTAATGTAACGGTTGTATTTGGGGTAACTCTTAATGTTTTTAGTTTAACTACTGGGCCTTTGGTGTCTTTTACTGTAACTGTGCCTGTTACGGTTCTTCCTGCACATGTTACTGAGTAGTTATAGTTACCAATTTTTTTATTGTTTATTTCACTAGAGTTTACGGTGCATGTATTTATATCCAAACCCGTTACGGTTACAAATTTAGCTGGTTCAGTTGGTATACTATCTCCTAATTCAAGGTTTTGGAAAATTGGTGTAATGTTAATTGCTGGAGCTGTAGTTTTACCCATATTAAGGAAGTAATATACGCCGAAACCGATAGCCATGATTAAGATAAAAATGATAATTATTAGTAAGCTCTTGCGGCCTTTTTTGCCTTTTTTACTAGTTGGTTCAGGTGGTAAGCTATTTGGTGTTTCTGGTACTGATGTTATTGGTGTTTGAAAAGACATTTGGCTGTTATCTAAGGAATTAATGTTATTTTGACCAGATGTATATGTCATTTGGTTATTTAAATTTTGATTAGTTAATGGTGTATTAGATGTTAAAGTTGCGCCCATTAATGGTTCTGGTGGCGTGGGAGCTGGCGCGGAGGCTACTCCTTCGGGATTTAAGTTTATTGTTTCAGGAGGTGGTGTCATATTTATGTTTTCGATAGGTGGCACTTGCGGAGGTGTTGGCACGGTTGGAGTTGTTGGCATAGTTTGGGCAGTTTGATCTAATACAGGTGGGTTTGGTGGTGCCGTATTTAGTGGTTGTGTAGCACCTGTTTGTGTTTGATTATTTTGATTTTCTGGATTTAAATTTTCAATATTCATTTTTATACCCCAATTCTTTTAGTCTTCTATTACATTATACACATATTTTTTTAAAATATCAATCTTTATTTTGGTGCCCAGTAGGTTGTCATTCCGCATGGTAAATATAGGTCATTGTTTTTTACTTTTAGGCCTATTTCATCTGATGCAATGATGCCGGGATGCATCTTTAACACGGTTAGTTTTAGGACATTTTCGATGATGGTTTTGGATAAGCCGGTACTATAGGAATTTACCAAAAATAAAAGTGGTTTATCGCTTAGGAGTAAAACGCATTGGTTTATTAAGTTATAAAGGTCTTTTTCAACTTGCCATACTTCGTGTTTAGCGCCTCTACCAAAGCTAGGTGGATCCATGATAATGATGTCATATTTGTTGCCTCTTTTTTGTTCTCTTTTGACAAATTTTAGACAGTCATCGGTGATGAAGCGAATGTCTTTATCGGTTAAGTTATTTAGTTTTACGTTTTCTTTAGCCCATTCATTCATGCCTTTGGATGAGTCAACGTGAACGACTTTGGCATCTTCTTTTAAGGCGGCAATTGTAGCTGCACCGGTGTAGGCAAAAAGGTTTAAGACTTTTACTTTTCTTTTAGAGTTTTTTATTGTTTCACGGATTAAATTCCAATTGACTGCTTGTTCAGGAAATAAGCCTGTATGTTTAAAGCCCATTAGTTTACATTTAAAGGATAGGTCTCGGTAATTTATTATGAATGTTTCAGGTAATTTTTTATTTATTTGCCAGGCTCCCCCACCCGTGTTACTTCTTTTGTATATGGCATCATATTGCCAATTTATGGATTCTTCTGGCCATATTACTTGAGGGTCTGGTCTTCTTAAGATGATATTGCCCCATTTTTCTAATTTTTCGCCATGGGCTAGGTCGAGTATTTGATAATCTTTAAAGTCCTCTACTACTCTCATTTTATTTTTTTACCTTTCGTTAGATATGCTAGGAATGAGTCAAAAAAATCAAGGATGCCCATGATTAGGATGAAATAACCAAAGATAAGGATGCTTGTTTCGATGCTGAAAAGAAAATTGATGCTGGTTAAAATGCCTGTAAAGACAAATAGGAATAAGCCAGCTATTTCTAGTTGCCACATTTTACTTTTTTTGTCATGATATTGGTCAGCTTTTTTTAGTTTAATTAAGGATAGAAATAGCAACCAAATTAGTAAGGTTATGGCTAAATGTTTTGGTGTGTTTGCAACATTAAATATGGCTTGAACGATAGAAATAATAATAGTTACAAGGCAGGTTAAAGCTGGAAGGTAATTTTTTTCTTTGATGGTTGCCATAAATAATAAGGCATAGCTAATAGCTTGAAATATTAAGCTACCTAAAAATAAATTTGACATAGATGTTAATTGTAAAATGGGACATAAAAGGAGGAAAAATCCATTTAAAATTATAAATATTGCACAGATCATATTCTTTTTTAAAACTTCTAACATACTCTCACCTATTTATAATATAACTTAAAAAAGGCTTTTTTGTAAAGATTTTTTTGCATTTTTAAAGGGAATAATCAAGTTCAAAGGGATGATTGATGCTTCCATAGTCTTCATAGTCTCTATCTATTATTTTAACATCACTTTTTAGGTATAAGGTTGGACGGA
The DNA here is from genome assembly GCA_947628125.1 of uncultured Bacilli bacterium. Lineage (GTDB taxonomy): Bacteria > Bacillota_I > Bacilli_A > RF39 > UBA660 > Ventrenecus. Next base: position 1,190 of record CANQYR010000056.1, on the reverse strand, counting down.
TGGCTTTGCTATAGTAACTCATATTAGAAAGAACAGACCCAGTTTCAGAAGCAATGAAAAAAATGTAATTGGCATAGCTATTGTTATTTGCGGGTGTCATGGTCCATTGATCAGTTTTATAATCCATTAGCCAAGTATTACTTTTGCAACTATTACTGTAATTTGCTAAAGTTCTTTTTAAACATGATGATCTAATATTTCCTACAGCATAAGCAAAATCACTTGGATACATTAAACCTACTTTGCCGATCCATGTTGCCCTTCTTTCTGTTTTATCATTGCAATAACTACCGCCATAGTTTGTGCATTGTTCTTTACCATTACGATTGCTTCGCTCAGCATCATAGCTAGATCCGGCTATATAATCGCCTTCACTTGATGAATAAAAGGTTCCTGTATGCCATAATACGTTTTCAATCATGTTCCTTGCATTATCTTTTATACCTATTTCTTCCCAATTAGGACAAACTTTTGATGAATAACTAGAACCATCATAACATAAATTTTCACTTATTCTATTTAAATAATCATTGTTTAATAATTGTTCTATATCTGATGTGCTCCACTCATTTACTCCGTAGCCATTATTTACGGTATTTTCAGACTTATCCCAAATTAAAGATTTATCAATTTTTTCTCTGATGATTTTTATATTTGCACCATTTGTTTCAGTATTTTGACCATCTTCGCTTATTTTTGTAATATTATCCATTACGCCTATGATGCGCCATGTTTCACAGGTACTACTACTTTGTTCTTTACCTTCATCACAATTAAAATACAAATAATTGTTTGGACTGTCTCCTACAAATCTTACATTTTTATCTGAAGTTTCATCATAGGCTAATTTGGTTTTAGTATTTACTTCTAGTTCGGCTGTTTTTGCTAGATAACAGCCAAAGCTTTCTAAGCCAGTTGTATTACATATTGAATCATATGGTTTTTCAAAATATAGTGAACATGTTGTTTTGGTTTTGGTTAAGTTTAATACAGTTGGAGCCCATCTTTTTTCATCCCATTCAATTGTTGCGTCATTTGTACATATATAGTTGGCTAAAAAGTAGTTATCTTGTTTTAAAGGTATATCTTCAACTTTTTTATTGTTATCAAAAAAAGCAAATTCTATGTCGCCTTTTCCGCCACTCATCTTTAATTTACCATTTATTATTTTAAAGGTTGCTTTCATTTGA
>CANQYR010000055.1 GCA_947628125.1 uncultured Bacilli bacterium | reverse complement strand
AACACTAGCAGTAGGTGATAAGGTCGAAACTCAAATACTAGATATTGACTTGTATGAATCAAAAGATTTATCACAATATCCAGCGACATTAAGCAATTGTATGATAGCAGTTACATCATATGCCAAAGGAGAAAATCCAGCAATTGAATATTCAATTTATTATAATGGAGACCCAAAGCAAGGATATGTAACAATCGCAGAAGAAAAACCAACATTTAAAGAAAACATAGAAGAATAAGGGTTAGAATAAAATCTAGCCCTTTTTTTAAAAAAAAGGAGAAATAAATGGAAACAATAATTAAACTAAAAAAGGATAATATTTTAAGAGTTCCAATTGTGGATGCAAATGATAAGCCAACAGGCGAAAGTTTAGAATTTGATATGGAAGATATCGATTTACTTTCAAAATATCAGGAAATATTAGAAAAACACCCTAAGAACGTTAATTACGTAAGAACTCAATTTATAATAATAGATAAAAAACAAGATGTTAAAGATAAAAACGCTATTATGAGCAGAAATGAAAAAGAAAAATACAACGTTGTAAGAGAATTTTATAAAAAAGAAACCGAACTTTTAGATAGTTTTTTAGGAGAAAATGGTACAAAAAAACTATTAAATGGAAGAAAACCATATTTTACAATGTTCGATGATATAAATGAAATGTTAAAGCCTATATTACCAGAAATAGAGAAAAATTTAAAAAGTATTGATGAAAAAATAAAATCGAAATATAAGATGAAAAATTCAAAAGAGAATGATATATTAGAATGATATCAAATCCTGAATATGTAAAAATAGATGATAAAAAATATAAAATCAATACAGATTTTAGAGTTGCTTTAAGATGTAACGAGATAGCTCAAGATGATACAATATCTGATACAGAAAGAGCCTTAGCAATTATTTATCTATTGTTTGGTGATGAGGGATATGATGATAAAAAAAATCATCAGCAATTATTGAAATTAGCAATTAAATTTTTAAAATGTGGTGAAGAAAAAGAAGAAATTTCTAATGACAAACCAGATATGGATTTATTACAAGATTATAGGCTAATAGAGGCTAGTTTTAAATCAGATTATGGTATTTCATTAAAAAATGAAAACATGCACTGGTGGGATTTTTATACCTATTTAAACGGGCTCACAGATAATTGTGTATTAAATAGAGTTAGAGAAATTAGAACTTATGATACTTCTACCATAAAAAATTACAAAGAAAGAAATAAAATAAAAAAGTTACAAAAACAATTTGCACTTAAAGAAAAAGAGCAACCTTTGACAGAAGAACAAAAAAAATCAAGAGATAATTTTTATAAGCTTACAAAAATATCCAGAAAGGAGTGATACCATGTGGAGAAAAAATTAGTAATTAAAACAACTTTAGATAACAATGATTTTAATAAAAAATATCAAGAACTAGAAAAACAATTAAGCTATGCAATTAAAGAACAGGAAAAAATTAATAGTCATACTGGTAATTATAAAGATAAGTTATTAATAAACATCGAGAAACAAAAAGAATTATCAGATAAGATAGAAGAAACTAGTCAAAAAATTGAACAAATGAATTCTATTAAAGCACGTGACGGCATGTTAACATCGAAAGAACAACAGGAGTTAGACAAACTTAATAGTCAATATAGTAAATTACTATCTAAAAACGAAACGTTATCTTATCAATACGATGATTTAAATTTGAAGATAGATAATCAGAGTGTTAAATATCAAAAATCAGTAGACAAAATACAAAAAATTAATGATGGAATAAAAAAATTACAAGATGAATCAGATAAAATTGACTTAGATGGTTTTCAAAATAGTTTGAGTACTATTGGTTCTCACTTAATGTCAACTATAAAAAAAGTAGGCAAATGGACTATGGCTATTTTTGGAGTAAGGACAGCCTTGTCTTTAGTTTCACGTGCTACAAGCATTGTATCACAATATAATGATAGTTTAGCACAAAAAATAGAGAGTATTAAATACACGTTATCAATGGCTCTAGAACCAGTTGTCACGAGAATTGTTGATTGGGTATATAAATTATTGCAATATGTAAATTATATTTCTCAAGCTTGGTTTGGAGTAAATTTATTTGCAAATGCTACAGCTAAATCAACAGCAAAGGCAGCTAAATCTGCAAAAGATATGAAAAAGTCTTTACAAGGTTATGATACAGCACAAGTGCTACAAAAAAACGATACTACTTCTGGTGATAGTGGAAGTGGTAGTGCTAGTGCTATGCCATCGTTATCGGATACAGATGTTCCTGATTGGATTAAATGGATTGCTGAACATAAAGATACAGTTTTAGATTTTTTAAAACAAGCCGCAATATTATTAGGAGCAATAAAAATTGCTGAATTTTTAAATAAATTAGGTTTATTAAACCCTTTGTTTACACTTGTTTCAAAAGGTGCGACGTTGTTTTTGAATGCTTTAAAAGGAATGAGTGGATTACAGACTGTAGCATTCATTGGAGGTATCGCATTAGCAATAGCAGGATTAATCGAAACGATAAGTGCAGTTGTTAATTTTATAAAAGACCCTAGTTGGGAAAATTTTAATGTTATTTTAGAGGGCTTGATAGTAACATTAACAGGTTTGGGAATAGCAATGATTGCTTTTAATGCAACTAATCCAATCGGATGGATAATTTTAGCAGTCGATGCTATTATCGCAATAATTGCTGTAATTGGTAAATTGACATTTGAACTTTTTAAAGATAGAACCGAAATTTTAAGTACTAAAGAAGCACAAGAAAATTTAGAAGAAGCAATTGAGAATACCAAAAAAGCAACTGATGATTATGTTAGTTCATTAGACGCCTATGATGATGCAGTAAAAAAAGCAAAAGAGGCAACAAAAGCTTTAGAAGAGGCAGAAAAGAAAAATGGTTTAAGCGGTGAAGAACTTTTTAAACAAGTTAAAGATGGTACTTTAAAATATGAAACAATGACAGACGCTCAAAAGGAAGTTTATAAAGCATATATGAAAAATGAACAAGCTCAATTGAATTTGAAAAAAGCAACAGAGGATTTAAGCACTGGTGTTGAAAATCTTACAAAAGCAAAAGAAGAAGAAAAAAAAGCATCATGGGAGAGCCAATTAGCAACTGCTAAAGAAAGTGGAAAATATGATAAATTGAAAAAATCTATTGTTGATGCGGTAGAAAGAGGGGAATTAAGTGCTAAGGAAGCGAGAGATTATATTGAAAGAGCGAGTGGCGATATGAGTGATGATTTCAAAAAAACATTTACAAAAGACCTACCAGATAATATTAAAACTGGTTTAGACCCTAACAAGTATGATAGTGTTTTTAATAAATTTAAAAGAAAAATTAACGAAGTTTGGGATGGTGTAAAAAGTGGTGCAAAAAGTGCTTTTGATAAAGTAAAATCGTGGTTTGGTTTTTCTTCGGGCGGACTAGTAACGAACGGTAATGTAGTAGGCTTTAAAAAGGGCGGTTTTGTTAATCAAGGAAAAGTAATCAAATTAGCCTCTGGGTCAATAATAAATAATCCTGGTCACGGGGTTCCTGTTACACGTGCTATTGCTGGTGAAGCGGGGGCAGAAGGTATTTTACCTTTAACTGATGAACAAGCTATGGCGGAGTTAGGAAAACAAATTGGTAGATGGGTTACTACTAATATAAATTTGACAAATTATCTTGATAGTAGAATTATAGCAAGAATTATGAAGAAAGTAAATGCCGAGAATTCATTCGCTAGAAATGGAGTTTAATATGATATGTGATTTAGAAGAGTTAAGTAAAACGATACCGATAACAGCCCACACTGATACCCCACAAGATAATTGGGCAGATGATACAGGGAGAAATAGCAATAATGCGACTTTTTCAGGAACGTTTATTTGTTATACAACACAATTAGTGATTGAAGTAGGAGAAACCACACAGAAACAAATGACAACGTTAAAAAAATATATTCAAAAGCCTATTTTTTCAGTTAGGTATTTAAATAGTGATAATGGTAAATGGATTACCGAAAAATTTTATGGAACCCCTATTCCAGCTAAAAAGGATTATTGGGGTGGAAAATATAAATCCTTTAGTATTACATTGACGGGAGTTGAGGCTAGAGATGAACTATTATGAAATAATTCAAACGCCAGGTAGGCGATTTAAAAAAAATATTAAATATTATATTGATGATGTTGAAAATACATTATTGATATCAGATTTTGTAATGGCAAAATTAAAATTTAACGCATCACTTATAGGTACAGTAATGAAGTCTTTAGAATTAGAAACTAAAGTGCCAATTAAAGGGACAATATATTTGGAAATAACCGCTTATTTGGATACTGAAAACCAAGATACTAAAATTTATGGACCTTATTACTTAAAAGAGAAGCCGACATACAACGCAGATACTAAAACTTATACGCATATTTGTTATGATGAGTTTATAAAAACTATGGTTGATTATAAACCTCTTGAAATAGAATATCCAACTACTGTGTTGGATTTTTTTAAACAATTATGTAAAGAGTGTGGTTATACAACAGATATTGAAAAATTACCAAATGGTTCTAAAATCATGAAAAATGATATATATGATGGTATAAATTTCACTTATAGAGATGTCTTTGATGATATAGCACAAGCAACAGCTACTTTGTTTCAAATAGATGGAAGTGTAATAAAAAAATGTAATTTTATAGAGGATAATGTTGCTAAAATAGATGATAGCATTTTAAAAAATAAAAATATATCATTTGGTGAACATTTTGGTCCTATTAATTCAATTGTTTTAAGTAGGAGTGCCGATTCAGATAAAATCTATAAACGAGATGAAACTTTAACAGAGTGGAATGAATTTGTAATTAAAGACAATCAATTGATGAATGAAAATAACAGAGATGAGTTTTTATCAGAATTATATGATGCTTTATATGGTATTGGATATGATATTTATGATACCGAATTAACGGGATACGGAGGTTTTATACCACTTCAAAAAATTATATTTGAAACTAACAATAAAACATACAATTCTTTTGTATTTAATAATGAAGTTGAACTTAAACAGGGGTATAAAGAAGTTATTTATGCTGATATGCCGAATGAATACGAAATGGATTATAAAACTTCTGATACAACTGATAAAAGAATAAATCAGGCATACATAATAGTAAGAAAACAAGAAAAAGAAATTGAAGCTTTGGCATCTAGTGTTGTAGATTTAATAGACACTAAACACGCAGAAGGAATATTAGAAATGACAAGTAGCAATGAAACAACAGCATTTGAGTTAAAAATAAGAAATGCTTGTGAAGTATTTAGTCATAACAAACTATTTAGTTCTGATGATTTGCATGGAAAAGATAGTTGGTTAAAAATAACCTACGAAGATGGGACTTTTAATAGGTATCAATTACCAACATTGGCTTTAAGGCAATTTAATGGTGTATATGATGAATTGAATATTAAATCTAGTAAGGTATCAATTACTAAAAGGATATCAGTAAATGAAAATAACGAGTATAGTTTATTACCAAAAGAGATTACTACTGATTACGAAGATATACCGATTTTAATTAAAGAAGGTAAGAATATATTTGAACTTGAAAGTTTTCCAAATGCAGTATTCGATATTAGATACATGATAGATAGTATTCTAAATGGAACATTCATGACTAACGAGCAAGTAACATCATTACTTGATATAACAGCAGGACAAATTAGAAATGAAGTATCTTCTGTTCAAACTAATGTTGATAACAATTATCAAGATTTAATAAAGCAATTAGATGATTATGTAACTAATAAAAATTTAGAAGAATTTAAAAAATCAGTTGAAACAACTCAAACCTCAACTGATTACAATATTCAGATTTTAGAAGAGAAATTAAACAATGGTGTTAAAGAAGTTACAACTGAAAATAATTATAGATTTAGTAAAGATGGTTTACAAATTTCAGAAGAAGGAGCACCAACTGGGCTTACAATCAATGAATCAGGTCAGGAAGTTGTAGATAAGACTGGTTCTGATGAAAAGACTTTACAATACAACGGATATGTAACGGAAGAAATAGCGGAAAAAACACCTTTACTTGAAGATTATAAAGGTCAAACTGTTAACTATTCTAAAAATTTAATATTTGAAGAATATCTAACATCTCCAAATTTTAGAATTGAAGAATATGAAGATGAAAATCATGGAACCTGTTTAGGGGTCTTTTTTACTGGAAGGGGTGATAGTTAATGGCAACCAAAAAAACAACTTTCAGTGAAAGTAATATAAATATTACAAATAATACAAGTTCATTAACAATTCAAATTTATTTTAGTGCCCAAAACTCAACTACTTTTTTTGGAAGTGCAACTTTATATTGTAGTTGTAATGGTACACAAAAAAGTCAAACTGTATCACATTCTAGGGGTGGTTCAGTAAATGCAAGTTTTACTTTTGATAACATTAAACACAACGACGATGGAACTAAATCAGTCTCTTGGAATTGGTCATGTACAACAGGAACGGCAGGTCTAGGAACTCAAAGTGATAGTGGAACAAAAGCAT
>CANQYR010000054.1 GCA_947628125.1 uncultured Bacilli bacterium | reverse complement strand
ATGGATTGGAAAAGTAGGCTTAATGTATCCTAGTGATTATGGCTATGCGGTAGGTGGTGATGTAAGAGAGATGTGTTTAGGAAAAACAATGTATTCATACAGTAGTGATAATTGTATGCTAAATGATTGGTTATATGTTGCAAGTAATCAGCAATGGACAATAACACCATCGTTTGCTCCGACGAATGCTCGCTGGGTGTTCTTCGTCAGCTCTAGCGGGTATGTAGAAAACAGTGGCAATGCTAGTGGTGCTCTTGCCATTCGTCCCACATTATATCTAAAAAGTAATGTTAAAATAAAATCAAATGATGATCCAACTTATGGTTCAGTAGGTAATCCATTTGTCTTAGAATCTTAGTTTTTGCTAAGATTTTTTGATTGGTTGTAATTTAATGCTTTTGGTTTGTAAAATATCTTATTTAAGTGTATAATTAAATTAGAATTGAGGTAGAATATGAAGTTAATTACATTTGCGGTTCCTTGTTATAATTCAGAAAGTTATATGGACCGTTGTATTGAAAGTTTATTAAAAGTTGGTGAAGATGGGGAAATAATTATTGTTGATGATGGCAGTACTGATAAAACGGGAAAGATTGCCGATTCTTATGTTAAAAAGTATCCTAGTATTGTAAAGGTTATTCATAAGGAAAATGGGGGGCATGGTTCAGGGGTAAATGTTGGACTTGAAAATGCTTCGGGGTTATATTATAAAGTTGTTGATTCTGATGATTGGGTAGATCCGGATGCTTTATCAAAGGTTATTGAAACAATTAAAAAGTTAAAGAAAGAAAAAAGTTTAGTTGATCTTTTGGTTGTAAATTATGTTTATGAAAAGGAAGGATGCGCTAGGAAGGCTATTAGGTACAATAATGTTTTACCAAGTGATAGGGTTTTTACTTGGGATGAGGTTGGAAAATTTAAACCTGGTTCTTATTTACTTATGCATTCAGTTATATATAATACGGCTTTTTTAAAGGCTACTGGTTTAAAATTACCTTTGCATACTTTTTATGTTGATAATATTTTTGTATATTATCCGCTTCCTTATATTAAGTCAATGTATTATTTAAATGTTGATTTTTATCGTTATTATATTGGGCGTAGTGATCAATCGGTTAATGAAAAGGTAATGATTAGTCGGGTTGATCAGCAGCTATATGTAACAAAGAGTATGATTTTATTTTTTAACCCATATGATTATTATGAGAGTAATAAAAGATGCGCTAAGTATTTAATCCATTATATTGATATTATGATGAGTGTTTCAACTATTTTATTGCAACTTGGAAATACTCGTGAGCATCAAGAAAAAAAGAAGGAGTTATGGCAGTTTTTGAAGGATAATAATCCTAGGTTATATAAAATTTGTAAAATCTCGGTGTCTGGTTTAAGTAATATGCCTAGATGGATAAGTATTCCTGGATATAGAATTGCTAAAAAGATATTTAAGTTTAATTGACCAAAAATCATCAATCTGATACAATATGATTGGTGATTTTTATGTTGGAAATCAAAGATTTGTGTGTTAGTGTTTTAGATAAAGAATTACTTAAGGATATTAATTTAACTATTAATGAAGGTGAAGTTCATGTTTTAATGGGACCTAATGGAGCCGGAAAAAGTACTTTGTGTAAGGCTTTACTTTCTTATCCTTCTTTAAAAAAAGAAGGTGAGGTTATTTTTTTAGGTAAGGATATTGTTCATTTAGATACTTCTTCTATTGCACGTTTAGGAATGTATTATGTTATGCAATCACCTATTGAAATTGAGGGTGTTAAAAATGCTGAACTTATTCGTAGTGCGTTAGATGAGAGAAATGAAGGCATTGATATTTTTAAGTTTACAAAGTTAAGCAACAGTTATTGTGAGGCTTTAGATATTCCTAAGAATTTTATTCATCGTGAGGTTAATGTGGCGATGAGTGGGGGCGAGAAGAAGAAAAATGAGTTATTATCGATGCTATTTTTAAAACCTAAATTGATTATATTAGATGAGATTGATTCCGGTCTTGATGTTGATGCAATTAAGGTTGTCGCTGCTTGTTTAAATGATTATATGCAAAATAATTCTTGTGCGATTTTACTTGTTAGTCATCAAAAGATGCTTTTGTCGTTACTTAATGTGACACATGTTCATATTCTTGGGGATCATACTATTAAAAAATCTGGTGATGCATCTTTAATTAATGAGGTTTTAGCTACTGGTTTTAGGAATTTGTAATTGTTTGTTTTTTAAAAGAGGAATATAATATGGTGAATAAAGAAAAGGTAATTGAAATTAATTGTCAGCAAAAGAAGATTATGATAGATGAAGATGTTTTTGTTGAAAAGTGGATTTTTCCTAATGAGGTATTTGATTGTAATATTTATATTGCTAGTAATTGTTTTTTAAAAACAAGGTCGCTACTTGATTTAGAAAATGTGCATGGAAATATTACTTTTTATAGTGATAGTTTTAGTAATTTGGATTTAAAGTGGGCTGTTGTATTTTCTGGTAAAAATGATCTAGGTGTTGTAAATGTTTTAAAGGGTGAGAAAATAAAAAGTGATATTGTTATTCATGCAACTGGTAATGGTTTGGCTAGTATTAAAACATTAGGAGATATTTTAAAAGAGGCACGTGATAGTGTTTTTAAGGAAGAGGTTAGGATTTTAAGTTTGAATAATCAGGATATACGGTGTTTGCCACAGCTTATTGTTAAGACAAATGATGTGGTGGCTAATCATAATGTAACGGTTAGAAATTTTACGGTTGATGAGCTTTTTTATATGGCATTAAAAGGGATAAGTTTGGATAGTTCGAAAAAGCTTTTGATGGATGGTTTTTTAAATAGTATTTTGATTTTTAAGGAGGGTAATGATGAATATAAGTGATTTTCCGATGTTAAGTCAAGATTTGATTTATTTTGATAATGGGGCCACAACTTTAAAGCCTAAGTGTGTGATTGATAAAATTAATGATTATTATACTAATTATTCGGTGAGTGCTCATCGTGGTGATTATGATTTGGCTTATCGTGTTAATACTGAGTATGAACAGGTAAGAGAAAAAGTGCAGAAGTTTATTAATGCTAAGGATTTAGAAAGTATTGTTTTTACTAGTGGTTCGACTGAGTCTTTAAATATGATAGCTAATGGTTTTTTTAAGAATTATTTGGAAAGTGGGGATGAGGTTTTAATTACAACTAGTGAGCATGCTTCTAATGTTTTGCCTTGGTTTCATTTAGAAAATACCATTGGTATTAAGGTTAAGTATATTCCGCTTGATGATCATCATTATGTTACGCTTGATAATGTGAAAAAGGTTATTACTTCTAAGACTAAGGTTATTGCTTTGGCCGGTGTTACTAATGTTATTGGTGATTTAAGGCCAATTAAGGAAATTACTAGTTTGGCACATGCTAATAATATTTTTGTGGTGATGGATGGCGCGCAATACGTGCCTCATTTTAAGACGGATGTAGAAGATTTGGATGTTGATTTTTTAGCGTTTTCTGCACATAAGATGTGTGGACCAACGGGTCTTGGAATATTATATGGTAAGAAAGAGCTATTGGAGGAAATGGAGCCCGTTAGGTTTGGCGGTGGTATGAATGAGTCTTTTGATACACCTAGTGAGCTTTATTTTAAGGAATTACCGCATCGCTTGGAAGGTGGAACGCCGCATGTGGCAGGTGTTTTAGGCTTTGGATGTGCAATTGATTATTTAAGTAGTATTGGGATGGATAAGATAAGTGAGTATGAAAGGCATTTACGAAGTTATGCGATGGAAAAGTTATTAAAGATTCCTTATTTGGATATTTTAAATATTGAGTCTGATGCGGGGATAATCGCGTTTAATGTGGATGATATTTTTAGTCAGGATGTGGCGTATTATTTAAATAAGTACAATATTTGTGTTCGAGCTGGTTCACATTGTGCCAAGAATTTGAAAAGTGAGACAGGGGTTAAAAATAGTGTAAGGATTAGTTTTTATTTTTATAATACGGAAAGTGAAATTGATGATTTAGTGGAATTATTAAGCAATAAGGAAAAAATGAGAATTGAGATGATATAGAAATGGATGAAGAGTTTAGAAGAGAAATTATTATGGATCATTATACAAGGCCTATTAATAGAAAGGTGCCTGATGATAAGGATTTATATTTAAAGGTAAATACTAATAATGAAAGTTGCATTGATAATTTAGATTTGTATATAAGGTTTAATGATGGGAAGATTGTTGATATTTATTTTGATGGTGAGGCGTGTGCGATATCAACATCGTCTTGTTCAATTATGATTAAGAATTTGATAGGTAAGAGTATTTCTGAGGCAAGAGAGTATATTAAAAATTTTACTAATATGGTTGATGAGAAAGATTATGATGAGTCTTTACTTAATGAAGCAAATGCTTATAATAATATTTATAAGCAAAGTAATCGTAAGCATTGTGCTCTTTTACCTTATGTTGGTATTTTAAAGGCTTTAAATGAGTATGAAAAAAAATAAAGAATTTTTTACAATTCTTTACGGTTAATGTTTTTAGTGCTTAGTTCACTGTTTAGTTTTTTGTTGATGAATATTATTTCGTAGCCACATTCGTTGGCTATTTTTTCGATGGTTTTAAAGTCGGGTTGTAGTGTTTCAGTTTCATATTGGGATATGGTATTTCTAGCGTAGCCTGTTGCTTTTGATATTTGTTGTTGGGTTAGATTATTTATTTTGCGCATTGTTTTTAAAATTTTTCCTATCATTATTTATTACCTCTAGTAAATTGTCTCATAGATAAATTTATTTTTCTTGACATGTCTTAAAATAAGACCTATAATTCTAATATAGAATGTCCCAATATAAGACACAATAGATGAGAGGGTTGGATATGAGATTAAAGAAATATCAAGATAAAGATGTTATTATTAAAAGAAGAACGCTTATTATTTTTTCTTTGTTGTTTGTTTTGGTTATTGGTTTGTTTGGGTATCAAAGTTATGGAAGGTATCAAGATAAGGCAACCTTTAGAATAATAAATGGTAAACTAAAGATGACTGGCGGATCTGGTGACATTGAGTTTGCATTTTATAATGGTGATCAAAAATTAGACACTATGCCAATTCAAAATAATGAAGAAGGAATTGTTTTTATAAAAGCAGAATGTACAAATGATGCAATTTTAAAATGGGATGATAATAATTGGGATAATATAGTAATAAACAATTTAAAGAAAACCAAAACCAGTTGTAGTTTATATTTTGGTAGTAAAACTGAAAAAATATGTGCATCGGCCGGTGAAAAAAGTGGTGCCTGTTATTTAGCCAAAAAATCAGATAATGATACAACTAATTTTACTTATGATGATACAAATGATACAAATTTAAGATATATAGGAGCCACACCAAATAATTATGTCTATTTTAATTGTGAAGAAGGGATTGAACCAAGCATTGAGACATGTGAAACATGGCGCATCATAGGAGTAATGAATAATATCGAAGATGAAAATGGTGTTATAGGAAGTTATATAAAGATAATAAGTGATAAAAGTGAACAATTTGAAAAAGGCTATTCCTGGGATAGTTCTCATTCAAGTATAAATAATGGTTATGGAGTAAATGAGTGGAGCGAAGCAGATATAGAGAAAGTGTTAAATGATGAATATTTATATAGACGGAAAGGAACAAATAAGTGTTATAGTGGCAATAATAATTCTACATCAACTTGTCCCGATTGGACAAATGCAGGGATAAGGGATGAGTCAAGAAACATGATAGCAAGTGTAAAATGGAATACCGGAACAATGCCAGTTGCATATGATGATAATTTAATAACAACAAAATATATGTATGAAGTAGAGCGAGGCAGTCATAATGGCAAAGAGTTATGCCTAGAAAATGGTGGAGGAACTAATTGCAATGATAAAGTAACAAGAACAACAACATGGATAGGTAAAGTAGGTTTAATGTATCCAAGTGATTATGGATATGCTGTTGGTGGTGATATTAGAGCAACGTGTTTAGACAAGTCATTGTATTACTATTCACGAGATAATTGTTGCGAAAATGATTGGCTATTTTATATTTTACGTACTCAATGGACAATAACTCCAGGTTCACATCCATCATATGCTTACTATGTGTTTTATATTGACTCGAGCGGTGGTGTGAACGCAAGCACTGCTTACAATGCTGATGTTGTTCGTCCAACCTTATATCTAAAAAGTGATGTTAAAATAATAGATAGAGATTATGAAGATTATGGAAGTAGTACCCATCCTTTTGAACTTGATTATAACATATAGAAAATTAAGTATGTATGGTCAAGCATTTTATTGATAATTGTTAAAAATTAAGCTAACTAAAAATTCATTTATTTGAATTTTTTTTAGTTATATCAATATTTAGTGCACAAAAATGAGGGAGTTTAGTCAAAAAATTAAAGAATATAAAAAAGCTAAAAACTGTATATCACTTAAAAAAAATTGTACTAAAAATATACTAACACTATTTTTACAATTGACATAGGGGGGGGGGTAGTATGTTATAAGTAAAAATAGGATGTGACCTATATGAAACTTAAAAAATATGAA
>CANQYR010000053.1 GCA_947628125.1 uncultured Bacilli bacterium | reverse complement strand
TATCTTCATCCTCCTAGATTAATTTTATCAAAGTTTGTACATCTTGACTTATCTAGTTTTTATTATAAGAGTCTTTCTTGTTAAACTTATTGGGACATTTATTTTATCAAAGCATTCATTTTCTAATTCATCTAAGCATATTTTAAGGGATGGGCCTTTAATAGATAATACTACTTCTTCTTTAATATGGTTTTTAAAGCCATTTTCCCAAACATATTTTATTAAGGAGGCTTTATAACTATTTTCATAAGGTAAGGCCGTGATTCTTAAGGCTGAGAAGCAGTTTAATATGTTATTTAAGCAAGGATAGTATGTTAATATGTATTTGATATCTTCACTTGCAATTTCATAGATAGGATATAGTTTTTGGTAAGCATCTTTTATGTAGCTATAAGCTTCTAATTTGTTATTATTATAACTAATACTAACAGAATTTATGGTGCCATTCATCATAGTTTCCAAACATAAAAGTGCATTTATCACATTATTGACCCCTTTTTCATAGTCATAAAGTAATTTCATTTTTTATCCTCCATTTTTTTTAAACTTTTATGATTTTTCATTAATTTTCGTATACCAAAGTTTTTGTTAAATGCGATTGTTACTATTGATTTGTCGACGCTTACAACTACGCCTTTACCGTATATTGTGTGCATAACTACATCGCCAATTTTATATTCGACATCTTCATTAGTATACATTTCTTTCGCGTCAAATTGTTCAGTTTTTTCTTTGACACCGTTTTCATCAACTTCTAGTAGTTCATCACCTATTTCTTTTAGAAAGCGACTTGGTTGGTTCATATTTTCATGACCATAGAGCATTCGTTTTCTGGCATTTAATAGATATAGTCTTTTTCTAGCTCTTGTGATGCCAACGTAGCATAAACGGCGTTCTTCTTCGATTTGATCGGGTTCTAAGAAAGAATTTTGATGGGGGAATATTCCTTCTTCCATGCCGATTATAAAGACGATATCAAATTCTAGCCCTTTAGCGCTATGAAGGGTCATAAGGGTGATGACATCATCATCTTCTTTGTGTTCTGATACATCGGAAACTAGGCTTATTTCTTCTAAAAAATCTTGAAGGTTTACGGAGCCGGTTTGTTCTTCAAAGCTGGCAGTGATACTTCTAAATTCCATTAGGTTTTCTAAACGCAGTTCATCTTCTAAGACATTAGGGTTTAGTTCATTTTTTAATCCGGACTTATCTAGTATATCATCAACTAATTCAGTTAAGCTTAGGCTTTCGCTGTCTTTGGTAAGTTCTAATATTAGATTTTTAAAGGCTAGTTCTTTGCCAGTTTTAATTGCTTCAAACATGGATATGTTTTCATCTTTAGCGATTTGTTCTAATGCACTTAAGCTTTTCGCACCTATTTTTCTTTTGGGTGAGGCTATAGCTCTTCTTAGGGATATATCATCGTTATGGTTTAAAATTAAGCGCATGTAACTTAACAAGTCTTTTATTTCTTTTCGAGCATAGAAGTAATAACTTCCTACTACTTTATAAGGCATATTAGCTTTTAAAAATTGTTCTTCACAGACTCTTGATTGGGCATTGGTGCGATAGAAAACGGCTATGTCTTTTTTATTAAAGCCTTCGTTTAGTAGTCTTTTTATTTCATCTAGTATAAGTTTTATTTCATGGCGTTCATCATAGGCTTTCATATAGTGGACTTTGATGCCTTCACCTTTATGGCTTCGAAGATTTTTTTCCTTCCGATCTTTGTTGTTTTGGATGACTTTATTTGCAGCATCTAAGATCATTTTGGTGCTGCGGTAGTTATCTACTAGGGGCACTACTTGGGCATTTGGGTAGTCTTTTTCAAAGTTTAAGATGTTTTTGTAGTTGGCGCCTCTAAACATATATATTGATTGATCAGGATCACCAACGACAAATAGATTTTGATATTTTTTGGCAAGTAATTTAACTAATTTATATTGGACGGCGTTGGTGTCTTGATATTCATCTATTAGTATGTATTGGTATTTATCTTGGTAATGTTCAAGAACGTCTTTATGGTTAGTAAATAGTTTAACAGGTAATACTAGTAGGTCATCAAAGTCAACGGAATTGTTTTTCTTTAATGTTGCTTGGTATTCTTTATATATTTCATAGGCTAGGGATTCGGCATCGGTGTTAAAATATTTAATTATGTCATCTTCACTTAGCATTTCATTTTTTATAAAGGATATTCGGTTACGGATATAAGATGGAGCAATTTGTTTGGGGTCATAACCTTTTTCTTTTAATATTTTTTTAATTAAACTTAAGACATCATCACTATCTAAGATGGTGAAGTTCCTATCCATGTTTAGTTTTTGATAGTTTTCTCTTATTATTCTTAAGCCAAAGGAGTGGAATGTTCCTAAAAAAGCTTCATGGTTAGGAACTATTTTATCTAGGCGTTGTTTCATTTCTTTAGCAGCTTTGTTCGTAAATGTTATGGCTAATATATGGTAAGATGATATTTTGTTTTCAATTAGATAGGCAATTCTGGTTGTTAAGACTTTGGTTTTACCAGAGCCCGCGCCTGCGATGACTAAGCATGGTCCATCTTTGTGGGTAACTGCTTGTTTTTGTAATTCATTTAATTCGTTTAAATCTATCATGTTATCAAACCTCTTTTTAATTATATCAAAAAAAATAATATTTTGTAGAAGAAAATAAGGCAATCGTTTGGAAGTGTAAAAAAATCTTTGTAAATGTTTCAAAATAAAGGCAATTACTTTGAGAATTAAATTTAAAAACCTCGATAATATTTAAGACTAAAGTTTTCATAAAATAAGAGAAAAATTAATAATAAAAACTTGCATTTTATACAAAAATATATTAAATTATAACTTGCAAGGAAAAATTATTCCAAGCAAAAAGTGTATCGGATTAGTCATTTTTAGACTAAAAGCCCATACAGTATGGTTATTTTATGTAGTTTTAATTGGCTTATTTGCCAATGAAGAAACGGAAGTGTTATCTTCTGTTTTTTCGTTGAATGTATTATCAGCAAACGATCTTTTTCAATTTAATTTAATGGTAATATTTTAGGTATTGACTTTGATGATAATTTTAGTATAATACCTACTGGCTTTAAAGGGGGATATATGAAAGAGAATTTATTAGTTTTAAATAATTGGTTTGATGCTTTTGCAGGTTATAATTTTTTATCTTTTAATGAGGCCAAGTTTTTGTATGAAAAAGATAAAAATAATAAGGAAGTTTTAGACAAAATTATTTTAGCGACCATGTATAATGTTTATGAATATTTACATGATAGTATTTATATACATTTTAATACAGCGGATTTTGAATTTAAGGATATTATTAATAATGCTGTTTTATTATGGATTGAGTTAATTAAGAATGATGGCTTAGAAAAATATAAGTCTTTTGCTAATATATTACAGTATTTAGATGTTAAATTAGAGTTTAAGTTAATTAATGAGACGCTTATTCATGATTTGCAAATTGTTGATATTTTTAGGATGTCTAAAAAGAAAATGGCTTATTTTTATTATGAGTATGTTAATAAAAATTATATAACAAATGATGAGCATATTTTGAATTTGTTTAGGAAGTTTGATCAATTAGCAAAGGTGTATAATATTAATTTGCAATCTTTAAGGCCTATGCAGTTTACTAGTTTGTGCCGGATGTTTCTTTATCTTTTAGTTAAAGGTGATATTTCCAATAATTTAATAGTAGCAAACTTTGAAGATGATGTTTTAAAAGCCCAGTTATATGAGGATATTAGAAAGTTAGTTTTAAATTCAACAAGACATTCACTAGTTTTGCAAAAATATTTAGGATTTGATGGTGAGGCTCTTACTTTTAATCAGATTGCGGCTTTAGAAAATTGCTCAGTAACTTTTGTTAACACTATGTATCAAAAGGAGTTAAAGAAGATTAGAAAATATAAGTATAATGAGTTAAAAAAATATAATGATGAGTTAGAGTAATAAAAAAAGTTCAGATTTTGAACTTTTTTATTCTTCCGTTATTATAATTTTAACTTTACTTGTTACTAAGTAGTTAACTTTAGGGTCGTTGTTATCAACTTTAACATCTACTTCGTAAGTACCTGGTTTATAGTCTGTTAGGTCAATGTAAGCATCGATGTTTTCAGCGGTGATGGAGTCGATGACACTGCCGACACCTTTAACTTGAACTGGAATGCTATCTTGGCCTTCTAGGTTAACGCTTAGGCCACTACTTAAGTTTCGATGTTTAATATGGCTAACATCAACGGTCTTTTGTTTTTCATCACCAAATGATATTACGACTTTGGCTTCAGTTTCACTGATGCTTCTTACGCCCGCTGGTTTAGATATGCTTACTTTGTAGGTTTCAGCACCGGTGTTGCCACTGTTTTTAATATCAATATAAACAGGAACGCTGGTAATGTTTTCAATTACTTCTTTATCACCATAGATATCTACGGTATAATCTGATTTGCCATTGATGGTGATTGATGATATGGCTTTGCCGGCTAATAGTTCGCCTGTTGTGGAAACGGTAAGTGGAACAGTTGAGCGGTAGGTGCTTAATTGGATTGTAGCTCCCACAGTTGCAGGCACTATTTCAACGTTTTCTAAGGCTTTACCATGTTCATCGTAGGCAACTAAAGGCAGATTATCAACTTCATAGCTTACTGCTTCGGTAAATTTAGGGTTAGCTAAGTCAACAATAGCTTTAACGGTCGCGATTTGTTTTAAGGCATCTTCACTACCTTTAACGACTACTTCTGATTTGTCTAGTGTGACGCGTTCAACAGAAAATTTTTCGTTTAGTTTTTCTTCGTTTACTAGGTCATAGGATATTGATTTGGTAGCGCTTATTTTCTTTTTAATGACAACGCTTACGTAGGCTGGATCTAGTTTATAACTAATGTTATCAACGGTTTGGTTATAAGATAAGGCTACTTTTCTTGGGGTTTCACTAGGCTCATAGTCACTTAGATCTAGAACAACTTCATGTTCGCCAAGTTGTTTAGCAAGGTATAAGGCACTTTTGCGGCCAGTTAGAATGATATCAACGTTTTCTACGGCTCCTTCAACAACATATGCTTCTTTATTATATAAGATGGTAACTGGTTCTTTGGATAGTATTTCAGCTTCGGTTTCGACTAGGGTAATTACTTGGCTATCTACTAAAACAAATGTTAAAACCGCTAAAATAAGGGATAGATAAAGTAATATTTGGGGTCTATTTAAAAAGCGTTCAACGTGAATTGGTTTACTTCTTGCTTTATCTATTAAGTAGTATGTTGCCCTGGAAATAGGTGTTATTATGTGTTTATCAATAAAGTGATATATTTTAAGGCCAAGTTTTTTTAGCATTTTTAGGATTTTACTCATTATGGTTCATCCTCACTTTCTACATCGGAGCCATAAAACATTTCTGTTTTTGGTTTTAACTCATCCATAAGGGTTTTGCGGAATTCATCTAATGTTAGATTATATCTAAGCTCACCATTATAAGCGATTGATATTCTTCCTGTTTCTTCGGATACTACTAAAGCTAACGCGTCAGATTCTTCTGCAACTCCTAGGGCGGCGCGATGTCTTGTTCCTAATTTTTTATTGACGTTAGGATTCATACTAGTTTTAAAGACGCTGCCAGCACAAGTTATTCTATTACCTTGGATGATTACCCCGCCATCATGCAATGGGCTATTGGGATAAAATAAGTTACTTAAAAGTTCACTAGTTATATCGGCATATATTTTCGTAGCTCTGTCGATATATTCTTGTAAGGTTATGTCTCTTTCAATAACTATTAAGGCCCCGATTTTATTTCTTTTTAGGTATTCGGTAGCTTTCATTATTTCGTTGACCATTTTTTCCCGTTCAGAGACGGTTAATGTTTTATGACGCCCTAGAAGTTGGGTACGGCCAATGCTTTCTAGCATACCTCTTATTTCTGGTTGGAAAATCACTATAATAGCAAGCGGTCCCCATTCAACTACATATTCTAAAAGTAATCCAACTGTATATAAGTGTAAGGTGTTACTTATAATTTCAATTAAAATAACTAATAATACTCCTTTTAATATTAAAACCATTTTGGCATTATTTTTAATATTTTTTAATACAAAGTAAAATAATAACCAAACGACACATATATCTAAAATCTTTGTTACTAAAGACCATATACTTGCTAATGACATATAACAACCTCTTTCTTATTTTTTTTCATTTATTCATTATATCAAATTATTAAATCTTTTTCTACATTATTATATGAGTTTTCACATTTCATAATTTTTTAAAGGCCAAAATTATTGGTTTATAAAGGAAAAAAATCTTAGAAAAAACTAATATTCTAAGATAAAAGGATTATCAGCTGATCCATAATTATCAGCATTATTTGGTTTTATTTTAACATCACTTTTTAGATATAATGTTGGACGGATGGCCATATCATTGTAAGCACTGATAGAGTACACTACTCCAGAACGGACTACATAGAATATTAAACTAGCTTGCTTCGAATGAGGCACTGGTGTCATTGTCCATTGATTGTTAATATTATCAAGCAGCCAATCATTTTCTTTACAATTATCATTTCTATAATCACTCATTGTTTTTCCTAAACATGTCTGTCTTACTTC
>CANQYR010000052.1 GCA_947628125.1 uncultured Bacilli bacterium | reverse complement strand
CACCTATTTTGTTTATAGCATACTACCCCCCCCCTAAAGCAATAATTTAAAAAGAAGCTTGACGCTTCCTTTACTACAAAGCATAAAACTTTTCATCAATAATAGAATACAAATATGTCCTAACAGGTAAATTAAATGCTTTACTAGCATAATTTTTATAACCATTTAATTGCTTTAAATAATCATTACTCTTAACATTCTTCAACTTATAATCAACAATAATAACCTCATCACCTTTTAAAATCATTAAATCAATAACACCATGATTATTCTCATCATAAAATTCATACTCCGTATAAAACTCACAATCACCTAAATCACAAATAAACTTTGACTCACAAAAAGCCCTTACCTTTTTACTAACAAATTCATTATCAATTAAATCATAATTAGGGTTCTTAAAATCAACATAACGTAAAGTCTCATGAAACAAAATACCTAAATCTATATCTTCCTTTCGAACCAAACTAGTCATTTTCTTTGCAAAAGTTTTTTGCATTTTTAAAGGATGATCATACTCACTAACATTTAAAATCCCCTCATCATAATCAAACTTATCTCTATCACTAATCTTCAAATAATCCTTGCTAATCTTTAACTCATCCAAAGAAATAAACTTTCGATAATCTTTTAAATAAGGTCCCAAAGAACCAAGCATATGTGCAAAAGAACGAAACCCTTGCCTAACCATCTTCCTAATCACATTACCATCTTTATCCACACTATCACTAACATATTTATTAGGCATCACAAAATAAATCTTTTCCTTCGCCCTTGTTAAAGCCACATAAAATAACCTAATCTTCTCAGAAACTTCATCAGCCATAAACTTATCCTTTAAAAGATCTTTCATAAACGTTGCCATAATACCATATTTATAAATCGGGGCAATAAAACCTAAACTACTATCCCATAAAAAGCCATCCTTAATATCCTCAATATTAAACTTTTTATATAACCCACTGTAAAAACAAACAGGAAACTCCAAACCCTTAGACCTATGAATACTCATCAAACTAACACTGTCAAAACTATCACTTGCACTACTTCTTTTTACCTCAATTCCCTGACTATCAAGACTCATAAAATAAGATATTAAATCAAAAATACCATAACCATAATTATCCATATTTCGTAAAAGATTATTAACACTTTCAATAACCAATAAACCTTCCTTAACATTACCTAAACTACACATACAATCATAATAATTACTTAACTCTAAAACATCATCTAACATCATAGATAAACTTTTGCCATTAAAGCCATCCAAAATAGGTAAAAACCTTTGCCATATAACCGAATTTTTAAAATCATTATTCTTTAAAACATAATATATATCCTCATCACTTAAATTAAACAAAAAACCTCTCGCTAAAGATACAAAAGCTAACTTAAAATCATCATCAACCTTATTTAAATACATCCCATAAATAACAATAAAAATATTCTTAAGAGTCGAAAAATGCTCATTATCCCTTAATTTCTCATCCAAATAAACATGCAAAGGAATATGTAAATAATTAAAAATCTTCTGATAAGTAATAAAACTAGTTGACCGATCCATTAAAATACAAAAATCACCATAACAAGCTTCCCTTAAACAATGATTATTAAAATCAACAACCTTAAGACCACTTGCAATCAGACTCTTTATCTTCCGCCCAATGAAAAAAGCCTCAACCTCCTCATTAACTACATCATCCTCATCATAAGTAAAAATCTCCATATGACTATCAATATTAGACTTTAACTCATCATAAACTAAATTACCATACTTCATCTGATGCAAAGAAAAATAATCTGCTCCCCCTAAATAATCATCCATAAGCAAATTAAAAATCATATTAATATCCTGCAAAACTTCCTTACGCGTCCGAAAATTATCAGCCAAATCAATCTTACTACCACCATTATTTGCCGAATAAGATAAATACTTCAAAGTAAACAACTTAGGATTAGCATTACGAAAACGATAAATACTTTGCTTAACATCACCAACCATATAAACATTATCATTCATTAAAAGACTAATAAACGCCTCTTGAATATCATTTGTATCTTGATACTCATCAACCATTATTTCCTTAAAATTAGACCTTAACTCTAATAAAATATCCTTATGATCTTTTATTAACTGCACCGCCGAATTTAAAACCACCGTAAAATCTATATAACCCCTCTTAATTCTTTCCTCTTCATATACCAAATGAAAATTTTTTAACAACATAACAATAACCTTGTTAACATCCATCATCCTTAAATAATCACTTCTTAAATCATCCAAACTCCCAAACCGAAACATAGACTTAAGCTCCTTTAAAACCTTAGAAGCCTCATCCTTCAAACTTTTAATTTCCAAAGGCGTTTTAGAAGGAAGCCTTGGCATTGTAACATCCATAACTAACCATAAATCATTATAACTATTGGCCTTAAAAAAATTGAAAAACACCTCATCTACCTTAGCCATATAATCCCCATCAAAAACTTCCCTCAACTTCAAAAGCGCTTCCAAAAAATCATTTTTCTTAGCTAAAACCAAATCCTCATAAGCTAAAATAACCTCATCAATAAAATCATCACTACCAAAATTAGCCTCATAACCATCCAAATAACTAACAACATCCGGCTTCAAAACTAACTTATCATAAATACTAAGCAACTGCTTAATAACACCATCATCATCCTTTGCACAATAAACATCAATAAACTTTAAAAATGACGCATCGCCCTTTTCATAAAAATCATCAAACACCTTTCGCATACACTCATTTTTCAAAATACTTATTAACGAAGCATCACTCATCACAATATCCCTAGGCATATTTAAAAGATAATGATACTTCTTAACCAAATAAAGGGCAAAAGCATCAAACGTCATAATAAAAGCCTCATCAATACTTAATAACTCATCTTTTAAACTTGGCATATCCTTTAACTTAAGACGAATACGCTCCTTCATCTCCATCGCTGCCGCCTTCGTAAAAGTTAAAATAAGAAGCTCCTTTAAAGAAACATTATTCTCTAAAAGATTAATAACCCGACTAGTTAAAACAGCCGTCTTGCCAGATCCAGCACCTGCACTTATCAAAAGATTATGACCAACCTCACATATAGCTTGGTTCTGACTCTTCGACCATTTCATCTTCCTCACCTCCTAAAAAATCTAACCTTTCCTTAGCCAAATACAAAACATTCTTATTCTGCATATGACATATATCCTTGTAAGGACAATAAAGACAACCGACTAACTTATTATCAATACACTTAGTCTCAATCCTATAATCATTTTCTAACATCCTATTAGTTGCATCATTCAAAATATTCTCCACAAACAAATCCATCTTCTTTAAATTAGTAGAACTCAAAACCTTACTAAACTTAGAAAAACCATTACTCACAACTTTAAGAGCATATATAACATTACTATTACAATACTCTTTGTCAAACTCTTTAATAACATCCTCATTTAAAAGACTATAACCATGAAGCATCATCTTCTTTAAAAATAAACTATTAACATCATGCTTAAAATCACAATTAAACAAAGATGGACCCACACTTTGTAAATAAAAACCACCAACTAACATACCTTGCTTACTTAACAAATAATGATAAATAGGTAACTGCATCCCAATACCATAACGCATATACTCTAAAGAAATATCACTTTGACCAGTCTTATAATCAACAATAAACGCTGCATCTAAAGTATTATAAATCTTATCAACAAAACCCTTTAAAGAAAAACCATTTAAAAGCAAAACCTTAAACTCCTGCTCCCTTAAAACATTTTTAAATTCCCCAAAACTATCCTGATATTTAATAACATCAAGAACAGAAGAAAGCCAATTAACAAACTTATTAAAGAAAAACCGCTCCCGAGCATTTGTAAAAGAAATATCATACTTTGAAACTTCTTTAGCTAAATCAAAATCAGCATCATAAAATCTATCCAAAATATGATGATAAAAAACCCCCATCTTTTGCTTAAAAGTATCACTCTTATCCCGAAGCTTCAAAACATGGCCTAAATAATAACGAAAAGGACAACGAAAATAATCATCAAGAGCCGTATAAGAAAGAACCTTAGGACTTTCAAAAGCAAAAGACTTAAAACTATTATCATAACTCAAATAATTAACATCCTTATAAGTAGCATTTAACCTTTTCAAATCATCAGTAACAATCCCAAAAAGATAATAATAATCTAATTCCTTACAATACATAACCTTATTAAACAAATGCGAAAACTCATAATTAATATCAATTTTTTCATCAACAAGCTCAAAATCATCTAACAAAGAAGAAGGATAATTATTAAAAGTATTATATGTCACCCATATATTATCATAATAACCTAACCTATTAAAAGTTTCATCATAAATAAGCTTATTAATAGAACTTACATCCTTAAAACCAAGCTGCGAAAACATACACCCATTAATTAAACCATCATCCTTAACCACTTTAGGTAATTCACCTTGATTAGCCCCTACTAAAAACACATAAGCATCCTTATTTACTTCACTTTTTAAAAAATCAAACTCACAAATACCATCATCATAAGAAATAGAAACGCTTAATTCTGACAGAGCAGCTTTAATAAAATCTTTACAATCAATATTAGATACCTGCGTATAAAAATTAAGAAGTTTATCCAAAACTAACTGTTCCTCATAACTATTTACCATCTTATCTAAAGACTTAAAAACATCATCCTCGCAATTTAAAACATTTTCCCAAAACTTCTTACCAATCAAAGTTGATATAACCTTAATTTTTTTCGTAAAACAAAAAGGCAAATGAAATAACTTTCCATAAAGCTTAAACAAAAAACGATAATCATCATTTAAATTAGTCAAATAAATATTACTTACATCAACACCAGACTTAAGCAAAAAACCAATTTTCGAACAAACACTCTTTACCTCATCATCCATATAAGAAAAACTACAAACCCTTAAACTATTTCTTTCCAAAGCAATTTTTTCAAATCTAACATCATAAGAAGAAAGTAAAGACAAAACCTTAGAAACCTCATTATCCAAAATCATATGATAAAAACAAATCTTGTATTTCTTTAAATAATTAGCAAAATAAGGATTAAACTTTAACAAATTATTAGCTATTAAATCATCCTTTAACGATTTTAAAAAAGCTAACCGCTCATTATCATAATCACCATCAATAACCATTAACGAATCCAAATAAATCTTCGCAATAGAAAAATTAACATGATACTTACTAACAATATAATATAAAGCATCAATCCCATAATCAAAATAAAAAGTTTTACAAAACTCATTAAAACCCATAACAATAGAAGTATAATCACCATCACTCCGTAATTTTTTTAACAAAAAAGCTTTATTTTTATCATAAGTAACATAAAACATTCTAAAAACTCCTCATCATAATTTAATTTTATCATCAACAAACAATCAAAACAATAAAAAAAGAACCATTACAGTCCTTAAAAGTTTAATTACATCTCTAACACAAAGGGATTGCCTACTGAACCATAAGTTTGATCATCATTTGATTTTATCTTCACATTCGAGGCAAGATACACTACCGGACGCACGGCAAGAGCACTGTAAGCAGGGGTGCTGCGCACATTCCCGCTAGAGTCGACATAGAACACATAGCCAGCATGCGACGAATAAGGCACTGGTGTCATTGTCCATTGGTAATTATTTGCATCATATAACCAATCATTTGTCTTACAATTATCACTACTATATGAATTCATTATTTTTCCTAAACATGTTGTTCTTGCAGTTCCACCTACGGCATACCCATAATCACTTGGATACATTAAACCTACTTTTCCTGTCCAGGTTGTTGTTCTTGAAACTCCATCATTACAATAAGTTCCTCCACTTGCCTGACATAATTCTTTTCCTGTATGATTGCTTCGCTCTGCTTCATACATATAACTTGCTGTTATTAAATTAGTATTTCCATCATATTTTACTGACATTGTTCCCGTATTCCACTTTACACGCGATATCATATTCCTTGATGACTCTCTTATTCCTATATTTGCCCAATCAGGACATGTTTCTGTAGAATTACTAGAACTTTTATAACATAAATTGGAGCCAGTACGTCTATACAAATATTCATCATTTAACACTTTCTCTATATCTGCTTCGCTCCACTCATTTACTCCATTACCACTATTTACTCCTGATGCAGAACTATCCCACGAATAATTTTTTTCAAATTTGTCTCTTATTATCTTTATATGACTTCCTGTATTTCCATTTTCATCTTCTATATTATTCATTATTCCTATAATACGCCACGTCTCACAGGTACTCTTACTTGCTGCTTTTCCCGCTTCACAATTAAAATGTATATAATTGTTTGGTGTGGCTCCTATATATCTTAAGTTGTTATCAACTGTTTCATCATAAGCAAAATTAGTTGTATCTTCATCTGCTTTCTTGGCTAAATAACATGCCCCACTATCTTTTCCTGCTTTACTGCATATTTCGTCAGAAGCTTTTGGTTCTTCACCTACTTTACCATCTATTACTATTTTACTTTGAAATGTTTTATTCATGGCATCATTTTCGATAGTTACACTTTCACTTAACCATAATCTTAATTCGTAATCTTTCGTATTTGCTCCTTTACTTTTGGGACCTAATTTATCTTCTAATAATGTTTTTGACTCTTTTGAGTCTTCTATTATTTGAGTTCCATTTCCATAATAATCTAATGTTTGGGGTGTTCCCTCCGTATCTTTAATATTTAACATTGCTTTAACGTAACTACTTGCTAAGGTTGTTTCTTTTAAGACTTCTAAATTAATTGAATAATCTACCCACTCTTCACAATTATTTTGAACGGTAAATGTAAATGGTTGTAACTCTTTTCCATCTGTATCACTTATAGGATAAGCCTTAGGAATATTTATATCATTTTCTTGGTTTAATAAAGATATATTTAAACAAGTTGTATTTACAATATTTGTTTCGGTTTGCTCTTTTGTTGTTTGCCAAAAAGCATAAGTTATACTAAAAGTAATGGCAAGGATGGCAAACATTCCTACTATTAAGCCAATTATTATTTTCTTTTCTTTATCTTTCATATTGCTTCACCTATTTTGTTTATAACACTATACCCCCCCCCCTA
>CANQYR010000051.1 GCA_947628125.1 uncultured Bacilli bacterium | reverse complement strand
TCATCACTTAATAACCGGTGTGTTCCAAAAACAATATCAACCTTCCCACTTTTAATATCACTTAAAATCCTCTTAACATCCTTTGAAGAAGTAAAACGGTTTAATAACTCAATCGTAACTGGATAATCCCTAAACCTTTCTAAAGCACTCTCATACTGCTGCTTAGATAATATAGTCGTTGGACATAAATAAAGTACTTGCCTATTATTTATAACCGTTCGAAACATCGCCCGAAAAGCAACCTCCGTCTTTCCAAAACCTACATCACCACATAATAAACGGTCCATTGGAATAGGCTTTTCCAAATCATATAAAACATCATCAATCGCCCGCGCCTGATCTAAAGTTTCCTCATAACCAAAACTACTCTTAAACATATCCTCCAAAACATCAGGCTTATAAGATTCACCCTTAACTTGTAAACGCTTAGCATATAACTTTATTAATTCCTCCGAAAAAACCTTAATTCTTTTCTGTACACTTTGCTTCTTTTTTTCCCAACTCAAAGAATTAAGCTTATTAATCATCGGCTTACTACCATCTGAATCACTGTACTTGTAAATCGAAGAAATCTTCTCAACCGGAATATAAACCTTATCATTACCATAATACTGAATCTGAATATAATCCTTAAGCATCCCATCAACACTTAAAGCCTTAACTCCACCATAAATACCAATACCATGCGCTAGATGAACAACATAATCCCCAACCTTTAAAGAATCTAAAGAAAAAACCTTATGACCCATCTTAAAGTTATTCTTATAACGGACCTCTCTTTTAATATCAAAAATATCATACTCACTAATAAAAGCCATATTGTTAAAAATAAAACCACGATTAAGCTTACCTTCTAAAACATTAACTGATTTTAAACTAAAATTATTATCCTTAACCAAATGAATATTATCTCCAAAAATCTCCCGCACAAAATTCAGTTGCTTTTTCAAAGGCAAAACAAACACAACTACCTTACCATCATTCATAAAATCATTAACCGTTTTCAAAAGCAAATCAAAATCACCATGAAACAAAAGCATTTCCTTACTCTCAAAATGTAAAACATCACTAGCCGTAGATTTTTCAATAATATTCAAAAAAATACTAAAATCAGGACGTATATCTTCAAAAGCAAAAAAATGTTTATAACCACTCATACCCTCTTTCTCATTGTAATCAACTACCTCCAAACATAAATTCTGATAACCAGCCATAATCTGCTGATAATTATAATAAATAACCGCCCGCTTTGACACATAATCAAGTAAAGAACTAAAAGACCCACTTACATTTTCCTTAAGCGCTTTTAAAACAACACTAGTAACATCTTCACTTGACCGCTGCGTATTCTCATCAAAATAACGAATAGACTCAATACTATCCCCAAAAAATTCTATTCTAATCGGATGCGAAAACATCGGCAAAAAAACATCCAAAATAAAACCTCTAACCGCATACTCACCCGTCATCGTTACCATCGAATCCCGCTTATACCCAAACTCCTCAAGTTTTTCAATTATTATTTCCCGGGAAATATTTTGACCAACATCTAACTTTACATCTAATTTACTATTAGCAGCCTCATTAAAATGTAAATACCCCATCAAGTTAGTAACAACAATATAATCACCAGACTTAAGCTTCTCTAAAACCTCCAACCGCTGTAACTTTAACTCCGGTGAAATAGCCACCGCCACACTCGTCAAAAAATCATCCATTGGAAACAATAAAACCTGATCCGTATAAGTTTTCAAAGACGAAAAAATACTATTAGCCTCATAAAGAGAATTAGCTAAAACCACCACCGAACTCTTAAGACGCCGAAAATACTCAAGCACATAAAAACTTGCTAACTCTAAAGTTAACCCATCAATACTTAAACCATTAACAAAAGCATCATTAGAAAATAAACTATTCATGTTCCACCTGACTATATAACGCAAAAACACTACTTACGTCCTTTGAAATAAAACATTCAATCAATTCCTTATAAAAAGCAAAATTCTTAACTAACAAAATATGTTCAGACTTCGAAAACTTACCTAAAACATAAGAAATAACATCACCATCTAATGGATGCCCAACCCCAATCTTTAACCGTAAAAATTCATCACTATTTAAACTACTTATCAAAGACTTAATTCCATTATGACCACCAGCTGAACTTTTTTTCTTTAACTTAAAACTACCTAAACTTAAATCCATGTCATCTTGCACTACTAAAATGTCATCAATAGCAATATCATAATAACGCGCAATAAGTAAAACAGCTTCCCCAGATAAATTCATATATGTTGTAGGCTTACAAAAAATATAATTAGAACCCTTAAAAATATATGCCTTAAACTTTTTTTCTAACTTAAAATCACAATTAAAATAATCCGCTAACATAAAACCAACATTATGCCGCGTATTATCATAACTACTTCCAACATTACCTAAAAAAACAATCAACTTCATTTTATAACTCCTTCCTAAAAATACCCTGATAAGAATCTAAATTATAAGTACACAAAGGTGGCATAACCTTGCATCCATATTGACCAGACTTCAAAAAACTACACAACACCATCTCTGATTTTTTCCCTTTCTTAGCATAAACAAACTGGATGCTCTTAACAAAAAGCTTATATTCACTTGCCAAAGATAAAATCTCCTGAAGCCTACTTGGCACATGCACTAAATAAAACCTTCCCTTTGACCTTAATAACTCACTAGCCACCTTCATAACACCTTTTAAATCAACATATATCTCATGCCTAGCTACCTTTTTTACCTCACACTTATTAACATGTTCATCATCATGATAAGGAAAATAAGGTGGATTACATAAAACAACATCAAAACTTTCCTTCTTAAAATACTTCCCATAATTTAAAATATTGTCATTAATAAAAACTAAATCATCAAACTTATTATACGAAGCACTATCTATAGCAAGATCATAAATATCCTTTTGTAATTCCATACCATATATAACTTTCCCATACTTATAACGCAAAAGAATAGGTATTACCCCATTACCCGTACATAAATCCAAAATTAACTTATCACTTTTCCTTATATCCGCAAACTCCGCCAATAAAATAGAATCTAAAGAAAACTTAAAACCCTCCTCATATTGATAAACCTTTAAGTTAGGATAATCAAATAACCAATTAATTACCTTTTTCATTAAGCACAACTTCCCTTATCTCATCATTAACTAACACCTTGTACTTCCGCTTTAAAATATCAACACCGACAACCTCACCTAAAACTCCATCAACATGAACCTTATCACCAACACTTGGCATATTTTTACTACAAGCAATATAACAATCCTCCTCATAAGCTAAACAACATAAAAGCCTACCACAACAACCATTAATCTTCGAAGGATTAAGCGATAAATTTTGATCCTTGGCCATCGTAATCGTCACCGAATCCATATGCTCTAAAAACGAAGTACAACAAAGTTGTCTACCACACATGCCAACACCACCAACAATACAAGCCTTGTCCCGCGCGCCAATCTGCCTTAACTCAATCCTCGTCTTATAAACACCAGCTAGTATCTTAGCCAATTGCCGAAAATCAACCCGCTCATCAGCCGTAAAATTTAACAATAACTGCTTCCGATCAAAAGTAAATGAAGCATCAATAAAATGCATATCTAAACCTAACTCATCACTACTTTTCTGGGCAAACTTAACCGCCGATTCACTATCCCTACAATTTTTTAAAAACTGAGCATAATCTTTCCGACTAGCAATTCGAATTATATCCTTTATCTCATAATCAATATCTTTAACCTCATCACTAGCCACTTTCATAACTACCTTACCAAACTGCTCACCCCTATTAGTATCAACAATAACCGTCACATTATTAGGAATATTCTTATCCCTACCATTAAAGTAATAAACCTTGCCTTTATCCTTAAAAACAACACCATAATAATTCATGCAACATCCTCACTTTCTAAAACAAAAGCATCTAACATCAACTGCGTATTAGCATTAAAAAATACATTTTCCATCATCTTCTCAACTAAAGATAACCTTTTCAAAATAACATCCTCAAGTAAAAAACTAATTGGCTCATAAATAGAAGATAACTCATCATTACTAACCTTATACTTAAGCAAATTACTATAATGAATAAATAAACTTTTTAAAAACAAAAAAACATCATTCTTATCCTTCAAACAAGGCAAAACATAATTCTTTTGATAAAATAAAGCCATCGCTTTTTCTTTTTCAATATTAATAATATACTCCAACGCTAAATCATGAAAAGGTAAATCATTTTTAACTTCATCATAATAATTTAAATAAATCTGACATCTGCTTTTGATTGTATCAATAACATTTTCCTTATTATCAGTAATAAAAAAACCAATTATCTGCTCATCAGGCTCCTCCAAAAACTTTAACATCGTATTAGCCGAAGAAGCATTTAAAAACTGAGCATTCATAATAATATACATCCTATATGTACTAAAAGTCGCCTTAGTTTGAAAACACCTTTTTAAATCCAATATCTGCTCTTTTTTAATTACATTACCAATAGGATTAATAACCACTAAACTAGGTAGCTGACACGTCTTTATCAAATGACATAAATTACACTTACTACAATTATCACTATACTTATCACAATTTATAAACTGTAAAAAGTTGATAACCTCATCATAACATCTTTGCATTTGATTAGTTTCAAGCAAAAAAGCATGACCTAAATGTCCGTCATGAAATTGTTTTTTCAATAAATCAAAAACTTCACTTTTCTTGCCCACCTAACCTCACCTAATAACTATTTTACTATAAAAAACATAATAATTAAAGAGGCAAGACCAGGTAAACCAAGAAAAGTTGTAATTCCCAAAGTAAATAAATTTATGGGTATATAAACATGCAAAGAACTAACTAAATAATTTAACCCATATAATAGTAAAAACGCAAACACAACCTGCTTAAATAACTTAACTATTTTCTTTACCATATTATCCCTCATCAAATCATATGCCAAAAAGAAAAAACTATTCCGAAATAGTTTTTCTATCTTCCAAAGCCTTATCCAAAGTAGTTGTATCCAAATAATCAATCTCCGCCCCAATAGGTAAGCCATAGGATAACCTTGATATCTTAACGGGCATATTTTCAAAAATTTTCTGAATATATAAAGTTGTCGTCTCCCCTTCAATCGAAGACTTAAGTGCTAAAATTAACTCCGCATGATCAAGTTTCTTTACCCTTTGCACCAAACTAGCTAAATTAATATCCTCCACTCCAACATCATCAATTGGCGAAATAAGACCATTCAAAACATGATAAACACCATTAAAATTACCAGCCTTTTCAAAAGCAAAAACACTCTTAAAATCCTCAATAACACAAATCAAACTATGATCTCTGTTAGTATCACGACAAATTAAACACTCTTTTTCATTCGTTAACTGCCCACACACACTACAAGGACTTAAATTCTTCTTAGCATTTAATATATCAAGACTTACCTCTTCTAAATACTCCTTCGGCATCGAAATAAGCGCTAAAGAAAGTCTTTCTGCCGTTTTCTCACCAATACCTGGTAACTTTTTAAAAAAATCAATCAACTTTTCTAACTCAATTGGATATAATCTCATCTTACATTAAACCATCAAGCATACCAGCATAAGAGCCTAATTTATCTTGATACTCCTTATCAGCTGCCTCGATTGCTTTTTTAACCGCTAAAACAATATAATCTTGCAAAACCTCTATATCATCAGGGGCAATACTAGATTGCTTAATATTACACGAAACAAGTTCCTTAGAACCATTTACCTCAACCTTAACCCATTCATTTTCCCCCACAAAAATCATCTTAGCAATCTCATCTTTCTTATTTTGCAAATCCCTTTGCATTTTCTGAGCTTGCTGCATAATTTTCTGCATATTCATACAAAACACTCCTCCTATACTATTTGTACCTTCTCGCCAAATAAATCTATAGCGAACTTATTTAATTGTGAATCACTAACAGGCTTCAAACTAGCCAAAGAAGATTCATCAATCACTTCATATTTTACATCATTTTTTAAATTTTGAATATACTCTTTTTTATATTTATTCCATTCATCCATACTAACGGCAATTAAATGCAACTTAATATTAATAAATGTTGATAACTTCTCTTCAATCTCATCTAAATGATAATTAATTAAAAGGGCTGAACTATCTAAAGTTGTACCTAAAATAACAACCTCTTCACTAGCCGCAACAACGTCAGCATCCATCAAAAGCGACTCGACCTCACCCTTAGAACTTAAAAATGACTGCATTTTTTCTTGATATAACTTCAAACAATCCTTCTTTGCCAAAGCCAAACAATTATTAATCCTTACCCTTTTTAACTCAGTAATATAATTATTAAGCTTGGCAGCATCCAAATCAGACTTTTCTTCCTTCACACTCGTATCAGCTAGGGTCATAGAAGAACCTTCATCTATAACTTTAACCTTATCCATATAATTTAAAAATATCATCTGAATCAACGTAAAAGGATCAATATGTATATTAATATTATTCATACAATCATTTAAATCAAAAATAATATTCTTAATTTTTTCATAAGATAAACCCTTCTTAGCAGGATTATTTTTACAATCTATACCCATTTTAACCAACTCATTAACAACCTTCTTAATAAATACCTTATAATCACAAGCATTATTTGCTAAAAAAGTAAAAGAGTTGATAACCTCAGCAATATCATTTTTTTCAACATAAGTTAATAACTTTTGAATAAAAACCGATGAAATAGAACCGTAATTACTTAATATCTTCTCAAGTGTTATCTCATTCCCTTCCGAAGAAAGCTGATCAAGTAAAGAAAGAGCATCCCTTAATCCACCTTCTGATAAATAAGCAATCTCATCAATTGCCTCATCAGAAATCATAATATTTTCATTCTCACAAATATACTTTAACTGCTTAACAATATCCTCAAAAGGAACCTTTTGAAAATTAAAACGTTGGCACCTAGATAAAATAGTAATTGGCACACTCTCAACATTAGTAGTAGCTAAAATAAATATCGCATGAACAGGCGGTTCTTCCAAAGTTAATAACAAAGCATTAAAAGCACTAGCAGTCATCATATGAACCTCATCAATTATATATATCTTATAACGACTATCACTAGGCGCTACCTTAACATTGTTAATAAGTTCCCTAATATCATCAACACCATTATTAGAAGCCGCATCAATCTCAATTATATCTGCACTTGAGGCAAAATTTAAACAACTATTACACTTTCCACAC
>CANQYR010000050.1 GCA_947628125.1 uncultured Bacilli bacterium | reverse complement strand
GACACTTCCTTTCTTGTTTGTTATTTTATCATATTCTCCATATTTTGGTGTCTATATTTCTATACTAACATCACTTTTTCTTTATTGTACCAAAAAAAGACTTTTTAGTCTTCTCTTTTTGAATTTTCGGTCAGTCTCCCTCCCTAAAGCAATAATTAAAAAGAAAACTTGACACTTACTTCACCATTTTTGCAAATCTTTCCTTTCAATTAATAAAATATTTTTCTAATAACCAACATAAGTTTGACAAATGAACTTTTGTATGCTATATTTTCTTTAAGGAGAGTGATAAAATGTCGAAAAAATTAACACCTAAACAAGAAGAAGTATTTACATTTATAAAAAAATATCTTGCTCAACATGGCTATCCACCTGCTGTTAGAGAAATATGTAAAGCCCTTGGCTTATCAAGTCCTGCTACAGTGCAAGCCCATATCAATCATCTAAAAGAAGCTGGCGTGATTAGAAATTCATCAAACAAATTCCGCACTATAGAACTATTAACAGAAAACGAATATGCTACTAAAGATGAAGAAGTAGTAAAAATTCCCCTACTAGGTAAAGTAACAGCCGGTAATCCTATCGAAGCTATCGAAAAACCTAACGAATTTTTTAACCTTCCAACATCTCTAGCCCCAATAGGAAAAGACATATTTGCCTTAGAAGTAAGTGGTGAGTCTATGATCAACAAAGGTATCTATGATGGTGACACCGTAATTGTTCAAAAACAAAACACTGCCCATAATGGTCAAATTGTTGTTGCCATGACTGATGAAAACGAAGTAACCCTAAAAACCTTTTATAAAGAAAATGATCACATTCGCCTGCAACCAGAAAATGATACCATGAAACCCTTTATCTTTCCCAACGTAACCATCCTTGGCATAGCCATTGGCCTATTTAGAAGTTTTTAAAAACGGCTTATTCATCGCCGTTTTTTTATTTAAATAACATAACTACCATAAAAGCTAAATAAAGAAGTAAAGCAATGCCGCCATTAACTTTTTCCCTCATAGAACTCTTACCTGTTACACCTAAAAATGTAGTTGCCATATAACCACCAATTAACCCCCCAATATGAGCTGCATTATCAATACCACTCATCAAAAAACCAAGAGCCAAATTACAAATAATAATTGGTATTATTTGATTTTTTAAAACACTACCTAAATATAACCGATAATGATAACCAAAATAAACCAAACTACCCAATAAACCAAAAATCGCTCCCGAAGCCCCAATACTTATAGTATTTGGGTGAAATAAACAACTCATCAAAGTTCCTGAAATCGCACTTATAAAATAAATACCCAAAAACTTATACTTACCAATATACATCTCAACCTGAGTACCAATTAAATATAAAGAATACATATTAACAAGTAAATGTAAAATACCAGCATGTAAAAAAGCTCCTGTAACCAAACGCCAAACCTCACCCGCTTTAATTAAAGGCGCATAAACAGCCCCAAACTTAAGCAAAGCTCCACCTGATAAATTAGTGCCTGAAAGAAAATAAACAATCATAAAAATAACAATATTAATCGCAATCAAAGCATTAGTAAAAAAAGTCTTCTTCTCCTTAAACGTCTTCTCATAAAGCTCATTATCCCTAATCGTTTTCCTATTTAAATCCTCTGTCACATTCAAAATCAAATCAATACCATACCTATCTAACAATAACTTCTTTTGAATATCCGGAAACTTCTTCACAATAGCCTTCTTACTAACATCCTTCACATTCTTCAAAATAACACAATTAATATTCTTAAACTTCGGCAATAAAACATCCTCATTAACATCTAACAAAATATTTAACGTATTCATCGTTAATGAAACCGTCTTTTTCTTAACCTGCCGCATAACATTATTTATCTTTGCCAAATCATAATTTATCTGCTCATTATTATGAATATAATTTGAATTTATTCGAATTATCTTATAAGGTCCTTCCTGGTTTTGTAGCCACACTTCATCTTTCACACCATTAACAATCATTGGTGTATAATTTTGCTCCGTTACAAAATAATGAACTAACCGCATCAATAACTCATCTTTCTTATCGATTGTCATCATCATTTCCATAAAATTCCCTCCAATTTAAATTGTATAACAATTTTTCCTCTTAGTAAAGACCCCTACGCATCTAAAGTATCCAAAAAATCTTGAAACTCCTTAGGTAAAGGCGCCAAAAAATGATAAGTCCTCTTCGTTATCGGCTCCTCAAAAACAATCTCCGAAGAATGTAAAAACTGCCCAAACGAAGTTGCTTTTTGCCTTTGATAAACCCCATCATTATAAATAGGATGCCCAATATACGCTAAATGAACACGAATTTGATGCGTCCTTCCTGTCTCAAGCAAGCACTCAACAAGCGTATACTTTAAATAACGCTTCAAAACCTTCACATGCGTAACTGCCCTTTTACTATTAACACTAGTAACACTCATTTTCTTTCGATCATTTTTATCCCTGCCTATAGGCGCATCAATCGAAATATTATAATGCTCTAAAACCCCCTTTACTAACGCGATATATTTCCTTTTAACCCGCTTATTCTTAAAATCATCCGCTAAAATCTCATGTGCCTTGTTATTTTTAGCCACCAAAATCAACCCTGAAGTATCCTTATCAATCCTGTGCACATTCCCCGGCCTTACCAAATCATCACTCAAATTCGTATAATTAAGTAAAGCATTCACCAAAGTATGAGAAGTATTACCATTACCTGGATGCACAACCATCCCACTAGGCTTATTAATTAAAATAACATTCTCATCCTCAAAAACTATATCAAGGGAAATATCCTCAGGCACAAGGGGCATTTCTTTTTCCTTAACACTAACAATCGTTATCTCATCACCATCTAAAACAACATAAGAAGCCTTAACCTTTTTCCCATTAACCACAATATCACCATCTTTAATAAGCTTAGCTAAATAAGACCTACTATAAGAAGTATTTAAAGCCAAATAAGAATCAAGCCTAGAACCTCCATCTTTAACCATTATCTTTTCCATTACTATCCTTCTTCCTTAAAAAATAAACTAGTAACCAAGCGCAAGCTAAAACAATTGCTATATCTGCCCCATTAAAAGTAGGAAAACTATATCCAAAAATATTAAAATCCAAAAAATCCCTAACCTTTCCATAATAAATGCGATCAAATAAATTACCTAAAACACCTCCGTATAATAAACTAAAAACCAAAACTTTACCCCTAAAACTACACTCCTTACTAAACCGATAAATAAAAAATAAACAAACAATAGTAAAAACAATAAACAAAAACCGGTAACCACCTAAAATCGAAAAAGCCCCACCATCATTATAAACCAAAGAAATATTAAAAAAACGTGGAATAACAACCATATTTCTACCAACATGAAAAATAAGGGCCTTACTTATTTGATCGATAAAAAAAACTAATAACGAACCAAGAAAAATTTTCTTATTCATAAAAATCAAATCCTTAACCATAGTTTACCAAAAAATTTACCCCAATTAAAGTATAAAGAACAAATTTATGCAAATACTAATAACGTGATCAATATGAAAGAAGAAAAATTTAACCAAGAACTAATTAACTTTATAACAAACGCCACATGTGCCTTTACAACCATCAAAGAACTCAAAAAAGAACTAGAAGCTAAAAACTACACCTACCTAGAAGAAACCGACAAATGGGACCTAAAAAAAGGCAACTACTTTACCATTCGAAACGATGCCACCTTAATAGCCTTTCACATACCAAAAAACTTCATAAACGCCTTTAACATCTGCACCACCCACTGCGATAACCCCTCATTGGCCTTAAAACCAAACGGCCAATACACCAAAAACGACTACGTAAAATATAACATCATGCCCTATGGTGGCCTTTTAAACTACGCCTTTTTAGACCGACCATTATCATTAGCAGGCCGCATCATAATCGAAAAAAATAACACCTTCCAAAAACAAATAATTGACTTAAAAGAACCAATCGCCATCATCCCAAGCGTTGCCATCCACCAAAACGCTAAAGCAAACACCAACCTTGATATAAACATGCAAACTGATATGCAGCCCATATTATCAGTAAATACCAAAGCAAACCTAAATGACTTTCTTAAAAAAAGCCTAACAATCGATGGTCAAATAAAAGATTATGACCTGTTTTTCTACAACTGTGAAAAACCTTGCCAAATCGGCTATCAAAAAGAACTTTTAGCCTCACCTAGAATCGATAACCTAACCAGCGTCTTTGCCGGCTTCAAAGCCTTCTTAAAAGCTAAATCAAACGCCATAAGCGTATACGTTAGCTTTAACAACGAAGAAATAGGCTCCCTAACCAAAGAAGGCGCTGAAAGTAGCTTTTTATTAGACATATTAAAAAGAATAGCAACCTGCCTAAACCTAGACCTTGCTAAAACCCTTGCTAACTCCTTCATAGTAAGCTGCGACAATACTCACGCCATCCATCCTAACCATCCCGAATACATGGATGACACTGGCAACTTAAAACTAAACCAAGGCCTTGCCATCATCAAAGAAATAAACTCCACCACCGATGGATACTTCTCAAGCATTTTCAAAAAAATATGTGACAAATGTGGCTCTTCCTACCAAGATGCCACCATCAAAAACGACTGCCAATCGGGCTCCACCTTATCAGGCTTAAGCCTTAGACACGTCAGCATATCCTCAATCGACATCGGCATTAGCCAGCTTGCCATGCACTCATCCTACGAACTTTGTGGCCTAAAAGACATAACATACCTATACAAAGCCTTAGAATTATTTTACCAAACCGACATCATAATTGACCAAAAAAAAACAAAGCTTATTTTTCATTAGACTTTGTTTTTTTTGTAGAACTACTACTTTTTTTAGGAGCCTTAGTTGTTTTCTTAACACTTTTTTCGGTTTCTTTAACCTCAATAACTGGTGCTTCCTTTTCTTTTGAAGCACTTTCTTCCACTACAATAGTTCTTGCTACCAAATCATGTAAGCCCCTGCCATCTGTTCTAACTAACATCAAGAACAAAGAAATATACATAATTATATAACCAACCATATTGACATTTTGATAAACACCATAATAAGTATCAACCTTCATCACATATACAACAATAAGCTCCAAAATTGGAATTAATAAATTATACAAAACAATAGCTCTTATCAAAAAGGCCCCAAAAGTAACTTCCTTATCATCTTTTGAACAAACCTTTAACTTAAACAAACGCTTACCAACTGTCTTACCCTTATTAAGAAATTGAAAAACCACAAAATAACCAATAAAACAAAGCGTTGATACAATTACATAACTACCATATAACCTATACAAATCATAAGCCAAAGGCACTAAAGCCTCTTCAAATTCTTCCTCACTCATTTCATTATTTTGAAATTGCTCATTTACCCTTATAACCTCATTATACTTAGTATTATATTCCTCTTTATGTGGATTAACAAAAGGCAAAAGCATCAACCCATATATAACTAAAGTAACAATCACATAATCAATAAAATAAGCTCCCAAACGCTTAAGTAATGTCTTCATATTATCCTCCTTGAATAAGTATTATACTACTACTTTTAAAAAAAGCAAATCAAGCCTTATCAGTAGACCCAAAACCACCCTTTCGATCACCACCTGCTATATCATGATCAACCGTTAAATACTTCATAAATAAAACCTGACCAATACAATCACCTTTCTTAATTACTAAATCTTCCGTCCCAAAATTAAAATATTGAAAATAAAAATGACCATCATTACTTTCATTACCATAATAATCCCTATCAACTAAACCAATACTATTAGCCATAATAAAACCCTTTTTTGGCCCTGAACTTCTATTTAACAAAATAAAACATTCATCAGGCGCACAATAAGCCTTTAACCCTGTTGGCACTAAAGTTGGTTTCTGTCCAAATTCATAAGGCTTTATCACCATGTCACAAGCTGCTTCCACATCATAAGCTGCACTATATTTTGTCTTTCTAATTGGCATATGAATATCTTTATCTTCATATCCTTTAACAACTTCAAATCCTCTAATTTTTTCCATAAAACACTTCCTTCATTTTAATTATAACCGATTAATTAATATTTGTCATATAAAAGTGTAATCTTCCTTCCTTTAACCTCAATAAAACCCTCTTCTTTTAAATTCTTAAGTTCCCTTTGCATCGCGCTTCGATCCACCGCCAAATAATCTGCTAACTCCGTAAAAGTAAAAGGCAAATGAAAAACCCGAAGCCCAATACTAGATGATTCAATATCAAAATACTCTAATAATTTATGCCGAATTGATTTTTTCGTCAAAATCTCAATCCGATTATTCTTTTGAATGATTTTCTCATTCATAATCAACAGCAAATTCTTAACAAACTGATTATAATAATCCTTATCCATTTTCATCTTTATAATCTCATCATAATCAAAAATATAAATTACACTATCTTCCAAAGCTAATAATTCATGCTCCCCATTTAAAGGCGTCACAAACGTTCCAAAAACATCATTTTCTTCTAATTCCTCCACAATAACACGGTTTCCATTATAATCTGTTTTTATAACCTCAACTAAACCTTCATCAATAAAACCAATCATATTTTGCTCGGCGATATTCCGTAAAAACAATTGATTTTTTTTAACAACCACTTTACTACTTTCCAAAACGTAAAGCAACTTCATCACATTTTTACTACTAATATTATCAAACAAATTCATACTTTACACCTTTCTTTTAAAAAGAATAACATATTTTTAAAATTGTTGCAATTGCAACATAAAGCTTACATAAATTATGCTATACTAGGTGTGGAATTTAGAAAGGTAGGCAGTAAAAATGAAAATTATTAAAAGAGATGGACATATGGTTGATTATTGTCCAGAAAAAATTGAAAACGCTATAATGAAAGCAAACGCAGAAGTCGAAGAAGAAAACCAAGCTTCTGCTACCCAAATTAAAAATATTATTAAATATATTGAAAAATTGGGTAAAAAAAGAATGTTAGTTGAAGATATCCAAGACATCATTGAAGAAAAATTAATGAGCATTGGTAAATATCAACTAGCCAAAAAATATATAACATATCGTTACACTAGAGAACTAGTAAGAAAAAGTAACACAACCGACTTAGCCATTAAAGAACTAATTGATGGCGAAAACGAATATTGGAATACTGAAAATTCTAATAAAAACGCTCGCGTTGTTACCACCCAAAGAGATTACCTAGCTGGTATAACAAGCACTGATATAACAAGACGTTTCTTACTTCCCGAAGATATTGTCAGAGCTCATGATGAAGGTATAATCCATTTCCATGATG
>CANQYR010000049.1 GCA_947628125.1 uncultured Bacilli bacterium | reverse complement strand
TTTTACATAAGACTAATATTTATGATGCTTTTTTAGTGGGAGCTAAGGAAGGACTTTTTACAGTTTTTAATATTGCGCCAGCGGTTATTGCTATGGTTTTTGCGATTAATATTTTTTTAAATTCACATTTTTTAGATTTTTGTTTTGCTTTTTTGAATCCATTTTTAAGTAGGCAAAATATTCCTATTGCGATTTTACCGATGGCTTTAATAAGGCCTATTTCAGGAACGGCTAGTTTGGCGATTATGAACAATATTTTTGCTTTGTATGGGCCTGATAGTTTTGCTGGGCGCCTTGCTTCGACGTTGCAAGGTTGTACGGATACGACAATTTATGTTTTAGCTCTTTATTTTGGTTCTATCAAAATTAGTAAAACTAAGCATGCTTTAAGTGCTGGTTTATTTGCGGATTTGGTGGGTATTTTAGCGGCTTTTATTATTACACTTATCTTTTTTGGGTAAAAAAATTAAATTTTTTATTTCTTATAAATAGAGGATTTATGAGGCGTTTTTAAAACAAATGTTTGCTAAAATAGTCGGTCAAAGTTTGACAAAATGCATAAAATATTGTACAATGTAGTTGCTTTTGGAGAAAAAGGATGGGAATGAAATGAAAAAATTACCGTCGATAAAAGCTATTGTTTTAGCGTTTATCGCCATTGGCTGTTTAGAATTTTCAGCTAATAGAATTACAAATATTACCGTTATACATCCAACTGCGGCGTTTACAACTCTTGGTAATACGGTTTTAGAATCAATTGTAGTAAAAAGCAATATTGAAAAAGATAAAGATGATGTACTTGCTTTTTCTGATTTGAGTTCTTTAAAGCAAGAAATTGAAATTGTAAAATTAGCTACATCTTCTCCAGTTGTTGTTTATGATGGCATGACGATGGAAGAGTTAGGTGCTAAGTTAGATCGTAGTTTATCTAGTGATTTAGCTGGTTATGGTGGTGTTTTTGCTAATTATGCAACTATGTATAATGTCGATCCTTATATGGCTGTTGCTATTACGCTTCATGAAACTGGCTGTACTTGGAATTGTAGTAGGCTTGTTAAAGAATGTAACAATGTTGGTGGAATGAAAGGTAGTGGCTGTGGTGCTTATGCTAGTTTTCCAACTTTAGAGGATGGTATTTCTGCGATGATTAGTAATTTAAGCCGTAACTATATTGCCCAAGGTCTTACAACTCCAGAAGCTATTGGACCTAAATATGCAATGAGTAGCACATGGGCTTCTAAAATTAATCAATATATGGAAAGAATAAGAAATAATTAGGGGGTTAAACTTTATGAAATCATAAAGTTTTTTCTTTTGATATACTATTGAAAAGTGGTGATTTTGTTTGAAAAAGATAAAATATTTATGGCAAAGAATTATACATATGAATTATAAAGGTTTTTTTGAAACGATTGGGAAGGTTAAGAAAAAGTGTAAAAAGTCTTCTTTTGTTATTTTTTGGGATATGATTTTATGTGGTATTTTATATCAAGCTGGTTATAGTGATTATTTATTATTTGCCATGTATGATTTAAACCATAAAGAGCGTAAGACAATTTTAACTAGGGGTGTTAATAATGGTTATATTAGGCATTTTAATAAAAAGGAATATTGGCATTTAATCGATAACAAAGATGAGTTTAATTATTTGTTTAAGAAATATTTAAATAGAGATTATATTGTTTTAAAGGATAATAATTATGAAGATTTTATATCTTTTGTTCAAAAAAATCCTATTTTTATGGCTAAGCCTTTGGCTGGTTCGTGTGGTAAAGGGATTGTGAAAATTGATAGTAGTAAATATAAATTATCTGATCTTTATGCTCATCTTATAGATGATAAGACAACTTTGTTAGAAGGTGTTGCGCATCAGCATCCTTTACTTTCTAATATTCATCCTGATTCTATTAATACAGTTCGGGTTGTGACACTTAGAAATGATTATGGTGTGACTTCAATTGTGGCGGCTTTTCTTAGGATGGGAACTAATCATAGGATTGTGGATAATTTTAATAGTGATGGTATTTGTGCGCCTTTAGATTTAGATAAGGGTTTTATAACGGCGGTGGCTATTAATAAAAAGGGTGA
Source organism: uncultured Bacilli bacterium (assembly GCA_947628125.1). Classification (GTDB taxonomy): domain Bacteria; phylum Bacillota_I; class Bacilli_A; order RF39; family UBA660; genus Ventrenecus. The sequence goes on along the minus strand of CANQYR010000049.1, from coordinate 5,422 downwards.
GAGTTTTTCAAAGCATCCAACAACAAATGTTTCTTTAGTTGGTTATCAATTACCTTTATGGGATGAGGTGAAAAAGTTAGTAATTGAAGCCTCAAGGGTTGTTAAAGAACTTGGTTTAATTGGTTTTGATGTTTGTATAGGTCCTGATAAACCGTTTTTGATTGAGGCTAATCAGTTTCCTGGTCATGATATATATCAATTGCCAGAACACCGGAGTGGAAACATTGGTATTAAGCCAATATTTGAGGCGGCTATTGCCCGAAGAAAATGATTACTTTTTGTCAAGAAAAGTTTTTTTTAATTAATATGACTTTTTTCGACAAAATTTTTTGTGATTGTTTGGTAAAATGAAAAGGATAAAAGGGAAAGGAATTAGATTTAAATGGATAAAGAAAAGAAAGTGGTTTTGAAGGTGGGAGAAAAGCTTTTGGTTTATAAAGAAAATGATGATGATGGTGTATTAATTATTAATTGTGATGATGATTTACTTATTGAAGATGTTTCTTTAAAAAGGATTAGAGAAGTTAAGATTGAAGAGGAAGAGTTAAAAAAATTGAAGAAATATAATGAAAGTGAGAACTTGTAACTTATTAAGTTTCGTTGTATAATTTTTGTAGAGTAGGAGGATGCTTAATGAATTTAGATGGGAGTGTAGCTATTGTAACTGGTGGGGCGATGGGTAATGGTCTTGGTATTGTTAAGGCTTATTTAAAGGCGGGAGCAAGAGTTTATATTATTGATTATGATTTGGAAGCTTTAGAAAAAACAGTTAAAAAGCTAAAGAAGGATTATCCTTTAATTAGTGGTTATGCTGCGGATATTCGGGATAAAAAGATGTTAGAAGATATTTTTAAGGATATTTCTAAGGAGCAAAAAAAGATTGATATTTTAGTTAATAATGCTGGTGTGGCAAGACTTTCTTCTTTTGAAGAAATGAGTGATGAGTTAAGGGATTTTCATTTTGATATTAATATTAAGGGAACTTGGAATGTTACTAAGGTATTTTTGCCACTTTTAAAGAAAAGTAAGCATGGCCGGATTATTAATTTATCTAGTGTGACGGGGCTTATGGTTTGTGATTGTAAGGAAGTAGCTTATGCAACTACTAAGGCAGCTTTACTTGGTTTTACTAAGTCTTTAGCGATGGAACTAGCAAGTAGTAATATTATGGTAAATGCTATTTTACCTGGTTATATTATGACGCCTATGGTGGAAGGTATTGCTAAGGAAAGTTTAGAGTCTGATCCTAATAAGGTTATTTTAGGTATTGCCGAAAATATTCCTTTAAAAAGGTTAGGAACGATTGATGAGCTTGGTAATTTGGCTTTGTTTTTAGCAAGTAAGGAAAATAGTTATATTACGGGAAGTGCAATTGTTATTGATGGCGGAAGTACTTTACCTGAGACTATGAGTGTAGGTGTTTAGTATGGAAAAAAAAGGTGGTTTTACGGTTTTAGAGTCGTTAATTGTTTCTTTTATTTTGATTGTAGTTATTCTAGTTGGTAGTTTTTTGGTTAGCAATTCTCTTAAAAGTGCGCGTAAGGAGACTTTTAAAAGAGAAGTTATAAGGGCAATGCAAGCTGGTGTTAGTGCTTATCAAATAGAAAGTGTAGAGGAAGGCAGTGTTTGTTATTCGCTAAAGTATCTTATGGACAATAATTATTTTATTTACAATATGCCTTTTAATTATGAAGGTAGTGTTTTAGTTTCAAAGGAAGGTGATGTTTTGACTTATTATGTTTGGTTAGAGGATGAGAATTTTCTTGTTAATAAGGCTAGTTTAGCTAATTTATCTTTAAAAGGTGGCAATATAGATGGTGTGATTAGAAATAGAAATAAAGATAATGTGTCTTTAGATTGTGATGGAGCTAATGCTATTTTAAAACAGTAAAATCTGTTTTTTTTTTTAATTCATTTTACATTTTTTATAATTAGGTTTTGGCTTTTTGGTTAGTAATGTAGTATACTTTATGTAGGTGGTTAACTTGAATCCTTTAGTTAAAACGGTATTAAAAACTTTGGAAAAGAATGGTTTTGAGGCATATTTAGTTGGTGGTGCGGTAAGGGATCATTTGTTAGGTTTAAAGACAAATGATTTTGATGTGGCTACTAATGCTTTGCCTAGTGATATTGTCAAGATTTTTGGTTGTAATTTAAAAGGGGAAAAATATGGCTCTTTTCATTTAATTCAAAAGGGTATTCATATTGATATAACAACTTATCGTTTGGAAAGTTATGATAAGAATAGGCATTTGAAGGTTTTATATACGCAGAATTTATTTGATGATTGTAAGCGAAGGGATTTTACAATTAATGCAATATATATGGATAAAAATGGCCAAAAAATTGATATGTATAATGGTCTTTTGCATTTAAAGGAAAAGAAGCTTGTGAGTATTATGAATGCCAATGAGAAGTTAAAGGAAGATCCGCTTAGGATTTTAAGGGCTATTAGGTTTGCTAGTTTAGGTTTTACGATTGAAAAATCTTTAGCGGAGGCTATTTTTGCTAATCGTTTTTTAGTTTTGGAGTTATCTTTGGATAAAATTCGGAAAGAGTTGGATAAGATTTTTTTAGCTAATGGTTTTTATCTTCTACGGCATTTTATGTTGGATGAGGTTTTAAATATTAATTTGGATAATATTATATATGTTAATGATTTGGCTGGTATTTGGGTGCAAGGAGAAATGTATAAGAAGTATCCTTTGGAAAAAGAGAAGCTAAACCATGTAAAAATGATTGCGTCTATATTAAATCGTGGTACAATATCTTTGGAATGTTTATATGAGTATGGATTGTATGATTGTTATGTGGCAGCAGATATATTAGGCATTAAAAGGAAAGATGTTGATAAGATATATCATAAGATGGTAATTCATTCAAAAAAAGACTTAAAGGTTAATGGGAAGATAGTTTCTTTAATAACAAATTGTGAAGATAAGGAAATTAAAAATATTTTAAAAGAAATTGAAACTTTAGTTTTAGAAAGGAAGCTAAAGAATAATCGAAAGCAAATTATTAAGTATTTGAAAAGGAGGAGTTTAAATGCCGGAGATTAAATTTTTGACGGAGAAAAGATTCAGTGTATCGACGCATTTGATTAATGTAGCTATTTCTTTGAAACTTAGTTTGACGGAATTTTTGCTTTTGATGTATTTTGAAGATGTGATGGATAAAACGTTTGATGTTGGGAAGATTTGTGAGGTTTTATCTTTAGATGAGGGTAGTGTTTTAAGTGCTTTTAATAAGCTTTTGAATTTAAATTTAATTAAGATGGAAACGGGTAAGGATAATTTTAACCGGCATTGTGAGATTATAAGTTTGGTGCCGATGTATAAAAGTATTATGGAAAAGGAAAATGAGAAGAAGCTTGAGGAAAAAAAGGTGGATTTGTTTGCAACTTTTCAGGAGGAATTAGGGCGTAATATTAGTCCGATGGAATATGAAATTATTAAGGCTTGGATTGAAAAAGGTTTTAGTGAGGAACTTATTTTAGGAGCTTTAAGGGAAGCAGTTTATAATGGGGTTAGTAGTTTAAGGTACATAGATAAGATTTTATATGAATGGCAAAAGAAAGGTTATCAGACAATGAAGGATGTTAAGAAGGGTTTGTTTGTGAAGAAGACTGATAATAGTGAGTTGTTTGATTATAACTGGTTAGATGAAGAGTAAGGTAGAAAAAATTGTTACTTATTTAGATGAGTTATATGGTAATGCTAAGTGCGAGTTAGATTATAATTTGGATTATGAGCTTTTAATTGCGACTGTTTTATCGGCTCAGTGTACGGATAAAAGGGTAAATATGGTTACGAAAGATTTGTGGCAAAAGTATGATTTGAAGGGTTTATCTATGGCATCTTTAGAAGATATTATGGCCGTTATAAGGCCAGTTGGTAATTTTCGTAAGAAAGCTTTTTATCTTAAGAGTATTGCGCAACGGCTTATTTTGGATTGTGATGGGAAGGTGCCTAATGATTTTTCTTATTTAAGTAGTTTACCTGGGGTTGGGCGAAAGACAATTAATGTTGTTTTGGCTAATTTATATGATGTGCCTTCAATCGCGGTTGATACGCATGTTTTTCGGGTAAGTAAAAGGCTTGGTTTGGCCTATTTTTCCGATTCGGTTTTAGAGGTTGAGGAAAAGCTTATGAAAAAAATTAGTAAGGATAGGTGGATATTGTTTCATCATCAAATGGTTTTATTTGGACGTTATAAGTGCCGGGCAGTAAAACCATTATGTGCTGATTGTCATTTGAAAGATATTTGTAAGTATTATAAAGGGAAGTGAATTTTTGAAAAGTGTTAGAGAAATTGAGCGAAGTATTATTAAAAAATATCGAAAGGATATTTGGTCAAAGTTTATTAAGGCTATAAATGCTTATGAGTTAATTAGTGATAATGATAAGATTATGGTTTGTATAAGTGGGGGTAAGGATTCTTTTTTATTAGCTAAGTGTATGATGGAGTTAAAGAAACATGGAAAGATTAATTTTGATGTTTATTATGTGGTGATGGATCCAGGGTATGATGATGCTACTTTAAAGAAGATTTTTGCTAATGCTGAAGGTCTTGGTGTACCAATTACGGTTTTTAAGTCGGATATATTTAAGGTGGTAGATAAGTATGGTTTAAATAGTCCTTGTTATTTATGTGCTAGGATGCGAAGGGGGCATTTATATAATAAGGCTAAAAAGTTAGGTTGTAATAAGATTGCACTTGGGCATCATTTTGATGATGTGATTGAAACTAGTTTGCTATCGATGTTTTATGGTTCGATGGTTAATTGTATGCTTCCTAAGTTAGTTAGTGATAATTTTTCAGGTTTAGAGCTTATTAGGCCATTGTATTTGGTTAAGGAAGAAAGTATTTTAGCTTGGGTTTTAGATAATGATTTGCATTTTATCAATTGTGCTTGTTCTTTTACTAAGAAGATGGATGGTAAGCGGTTAGAAATGAAGAAGGTTATTGCTTTTTTAAGGAAGTTAGACAGTAATATTGATTATAATCTTTTTAAAGCCATGGGTAATGTTAATTTGAATTGTGTTTTAGGATACCGAAAAGATGGGGTTTATCATAGTTTTTTGGATGATTATAAGGTTGACAGTTAGATTTGTCAACATTTTTGTTTTTTGAAAATTTTATGTTATACTAATTTATGGTGAAGAATATGGCAAATAAAAACACATATGATGAAAAGTCTATAAAAATTTTACAAGGGTTGGAAGCTGTAAGGAAAAGACCCGGTATGTATATTGGTTCTACTGATAAGAAAGGTATGCATCATTTAGTATGGGAAATTGTTGATAATGCAATTGATGAGATTATAAATGGTTATGGTGACTATATCAAAATTATTTTAAATAAGGATGGATCTGTTACGGTTTGTGATAATGGTCGGGGTGTGCCAATAGGTATGCATGAA
>CANQYR010000048.1 GCA_947628125.1 uncultured Bacilli bacterium | reverse complement strand
ACCAACTACATTATGTAAATCATCATCTTTTAGCCTCAATTAAATCACCTCCTTTCTAAAAGAAAAACCATCACCGGCACTTAAATGGTCTTGCTATTCCATCAAAAACACCGACAATAAATGAAACTGCAGCCGCGATTATCCCAACAATTCCCCAGTTAACCGCCCCGCCACAAACATCATGTAACTCGCTATCATTAAGCATTTAATCACCTCCTTTCAAAGATTGCCAAAACAACGCAAATAAACTCTTTTTTTCTAAAACAATTTTTCCCTTTAAAACCTGATTATTTTGCAAACTATCTTTATCCAAAGCGAGCATTAAATTATTAATAATATTACTACCTGATACATAAGGCTCATCATACATAACCTTCAAAATTTTAAAACTCTTATCATCAAATGAAATACTATCCCCAACCTTAATATCAAACTTTCCAGAAATAGGAATAGTAAAAATACACTCCTTTTTATTACACTTACTATAGCCTTCCAAATAAATGGCCTTAGAAATACGTAAAAGAAAAAGTAAACTTATTAAAACAATAACCACTAAAATTAAAACAACACTTTTAAAATACAAAAAACGACTCCGAACATTAAATAAAATTCGTATATTATTGACATTAAAATTACTCATTTCCAATCTTTATCACCTCATCAAAAAACTTCACAATCGGCCGATGAGAAATATATAACACCGTTTTTTTCTCTAAATACTTAAGCATCGGTTCAATTATCAAAGCCTCTAAAGACTCATCAACCTCACTTAAAACCTCATCAAACATATAAATAGCACTTTCATTAAGTAAGGCCCTCGCTAAAATTATTCTTTGCCTTTCCCCACCCGATAAATTACAATCTGATGAACGAATCATCTCTTGATAACGAAAACGCCTTTTCCCTACAATTGACTCAATTTGACAAATCTCGCAAACCTCTAAAAACTTTTTATCACTAATATCCCGGCCAAATAAAATGTTTTCCTCAATCGAAGCATCAATAAGCACCTCTTTTTGACTTAAATACGTAATATTATTTCTAATCGTTGCCACTGAATAATCTAAAATATTCTTCCTCTTAATTGTAATCGTACCATTATACCCATCTAAATGCCTTTGCAAAAGAAGACAAATCGTACTTTTTCCACAGCCACTTTTCCCCACTAATAAAACATGACCACCTTTCTTCACCTTAAAATTAACATGATCAACATTCAAAGTATAACCATCATAAGAAAAAGATAAATCCTTAACCTCTAAAGCTCCATTTAAAAATTCCTTAGGATATAACAAAGCCTCCTCATCAATACTTTGAAAATCTAAAACCTTACTAAACAAACCCTTTATATAATAAAAACTTGGTATCATATCAATTAACTGCCTTAAAGGATCAATAAAATGTGACATCAAACTCTCAATCAAAATAAAATCAAACATCAAAAGTTTTTTAGTTCCCACTAAATAAATACCAAAAGCGGTCACACTAAAAAAAGTCGCCTCCAAAATTAACATCTTCCAAAAATTTTGCTTCCTAATCTTTTGCTTTGTATCATAATTTAGTTTCAAATAACCAACTAACTTTTCTTCCACCTTTTCCAAAATAAACATCGTTTGGTTTAAAAACTTCATACTCGTAAAAATACCTAACATCTCCGTTAAAGCTGTATTCCAATTTCCCTTCATATCCATCTGCCTTAAAATCAAAACATATAAACGCTTGCCCTTTATTAAACTATAAATTAAATAAAGAAAAATTCCTAACGCGATAATTAACCCCAAAAGATAATTATAAGAAAGAATTACCACCAATGCTAAAAAAGCTAAAAATATATTGATATAACAAGTCGTAACTAAATCAATAAAAGCACTTTGAATACTCTCCTCTTCCTCAAGCCTTGCTAATAACTCCCCCTTTGTATAAGTAAGAAACTGCCTTAATGGCAAAAAAAGTAAATGTCTAATAAAAGCATAAATAAACTTTGTTTCCACATTCTTACTTAAAACATTCTTAATATTATCCTTAATATTTACTAAAAACAATTTAAGTAAAGTAAAACTACCATAAATACTAATTAACAATATAAAATTATCAAAACTATAATTTACCTGGGCCTGTTCAAAACAAAAACGATAGAAAAAACTTAAAAAAACTGTACAAAAAGTAAATAAAAAACTAAACCATAACAAAAACGAAAATAACCGCTTATTATCTTCAACAACCTTTTCTAAAACAAACATTACCCCTTTTTCCTTAGGTAATTTTGGCACTTCACTAGTTGGATAAGCAAGAATTACTACCGAACTCCAATCTTCCAAAAACTTTTGTTTATCAACATAAACCTTACCCTTAGCCGGATCCATTAATAAAACCTTAGATTTCAAAACCTTTAAAATAACCACAAAATGCGTTAAACCATTTTTATACTCCATATGTGCGATACAAGGCAAAGAAAGTTTTCCCAAATCACCCACTTTAACCTTTTTTCCCATTGCTTCAAAATTATATTTTTTCAAAGCTCTAATTAAATTAAGCGCATTCGTTCCATTTTTATCAGCATAAGTATCTAACCTAAGACGGGACATCGAAACATAACCACCATAATAAATAATCAAGGATTTTACACAACAAACGCCACAATCTTTAATATCGCGTTGCCTAACAATATAATTCATTTTTTTCACCTTCCTACTTATATATTTCTTTTAAAAAGGTGAATTTCCTTTTTTTTATCCCCAAAAATTTATTTTTTTTCAAAAAACGTCAAAAAAATGTCAAAAAAAAAAGCTACTTTTTCTTTTTTCGTTTTGCCTTCATCTTTTTCTTAAGTGCTTTTTCCTTCAAAGCAATCTTCTTCATCAAATCAAACTCTTTTTGATTACTCTTAAAAATAGTTGGGAAAGCTTTTAAAAGCCTAGAAGGATACTTCTTAAACCCATGAATATTTTTTAACTGCTTAGCAATCATCTTCTCTAATAACCCCGGAATCTTAGCTAGCTTTTCATTTTTCAAATTCTCCACAATTATTAACCGATTACGAAGCGAATACGCAATCGCAACCGAATATAAAACATCAAGTAAAAATATAACAAACGTACAAATCGCGACAATAATTAACACAATATCCTTAAACTGAAGCAAAAACCTCGTTAACCAAGGATTAGCAAAATAAATAATAAAAACCGATCCAACCCCAAAAAGAAAAGCATTAAGTAAACAAATTCTTCCCTCAATATTAAACTTTTGATCACTATAATCCCACCATTTATTATGAAATATTTTCTCAAGCACATAACTAGTCAAATACTCCAAAGAAGTTGTAAGAATCATACCAAGTAAAAAAACTAATAAAGGACTTTCCTTAAAAGGCGTTAAAATAAAAGTCAAACAAATACTTCCCACTCCATAAATAGGAATAACTGGCCCACATAAAAAACCGCGATTAGTTAGCTTTTTATTAACAATAAAACACATAATCATCTCAGCTACATAACCAAACATACTAAAAATCAAAAATTTCATAAATAATAAAGATAATTGATACATAATATTCTCACTTTCTATACTAGTATACCATACATTAAAAGAAAAAATGTAATATTTTTTTATCCTCAACATAAAGTATACTAAGAAATGGAGAAGAAAATATGATAAATAAACAAAGTCTATGGTTTGTAACACTTTTTAGTCTAATACTTGTCCTAAGTATTTACTACATTACAATGTCTGATAATAGCCTACAAAAAATAATTGGTAGCCAAAGTGAAACCCTGCCCGTATCTACTGAAGAAAACGAAAACTCACTTTTAGTTGCCTTAAGAGTTGAAGAAGATGAAGAAGTACTAAAACAAATGGAAGAATACCAATCAATCCTTTTAGATAATACCAAAACCAGCGAAGAAAAAAACACCGCTTATAACGAACTTATGAGCCTTAATACCAAAAAAGGTAAAGAACAAGAAATGGAAGAAAAAATAAAAAGTGAATACAACTTAGATAGCTTTGTCAAAATAAAAGATGATACCATTAAAGTCGTCATATCTAGTAGTGACCACAATAGCAACATAGCCAATAACATCATCAGAACCATATCATCCATGTATGATAAAAAAATGTATATAACCGTTAAATTCCAAGCCTAAGTTGCCCTTTTGCTAAACTTTTCATAAACTAACATAGAAAGTTTATTATGGAAAGGAAGTACAAAAGTGACAAAAAAAATATTAACCAATCGCGAACACCAAGTTTTTTCCCTTTTAATTGATGGCAAAAGCACCAAAGAAATAGCCCAAAGCCTTAATATCAGTGAAAAAACAGTCCGCAATCACATATCAAATGCCATGCAAAAATTAGGCGTCAAAGGCCGTGCAAGCGCCGTAATTGAACTAATCCGCTTAAAAGAATTATCCATCTAAAAAAGACGCATAAACGTCTTTTTTTCAAATAATCTCCTTTGCCTTTCGTTCATAAAAACTAGCAATACTATCTAAAATCCTTTGCATATTCTCTGGCGTGAATGGCTTATTTAAAACATCGAGAATAGGAAAACTAAAAGCCTTATTAATTGTCTCTACCGTATCATCACCAGTAATAATAACAACCGGTATCCTATCTATCAAACCATGCTCCTTTAAATAATTTAAAACCTCAAAACCATTTGCACTTGGCATATTTAAATCAAGCAAAATTGCATATACATTATACTCCTCTAACTTTTTAATTGCCTCCAAACCATTAAAAGCCTTAATAACATTATATTTATCCTTAATACTCTCACTAATAAAATTTAAAACAATCTGCGAATCATCAACCGCCAAAATATTAAACTTTTCCTTAGAAACCCCAAAATACTCACTAAGCAAAGAATTAATCCGCAAAATAGTTTTCTTTAAATCATCAAAATGCTCATTAATATAATCTAAATTACCTTCCTTACCCTTAAGCTCATGCGCTAAAAAAACATCAGCTTCCTTCATAAATCCAAAATACTTGGCCTCACTTTTCATACTATGCGCTAAAATAGCATAATTATTTACATCCTTATTTACCTTATAACCATTTAACTCGTTAAGCTTAGATAATAAAGAATTAAAATACTCCTTCAAATTAGCATTATATGACTCCATATCCCCCCAAAACTCTAAAGCCTTATTTACATCAACTTGATTACTAACTAACAATTCCTTATTCATTTTTTCCTCCTATAAATCTATCAATCAATTTGTATAACTCATCTCTATCAATAGGCTTTGATAGATAACCATCAAAACCAGCTTTTAAATATTTCTCATCATTACCCTCAATCGCATCAGCCGTTAAAGCAATACAAGGACTATTAAAACCTTCTACCTCTTTCATATCATTTAACGTTTCCACCCCATTTTTCTTTGGCATCATAATATCCAAAAAAATCAAATCAAACTTATCTTTTTGAACCGCCGACAAAGCCTTAAAACCATCATCACAAGTTACAATATCAAATTTATAATCTTTCATAATCGATACAGCAACTTTAATATTAATTTGTGAATCATCAACAATTAAAACCTTCTTACCATAAAACTTAGAATAATCATTTTCCTTCTTCTCTATAACCTCTTCTTTCCCTTCTAACTTTACAATATCCTGTCCTAAATAAACATGGAAAACTGATCCTTCATTTACTTTACTAAAAACGCTTATCTTGCCACCCATCATTTCCACTAAACTTTTGGTAATTGCAAGCCCTAAACCTGTTCCTTCAATCGTTGTATTTTTATCCTCATCAATTCTCTCAAACTTTTGAAAAATAGCTGTTAAATGTTCCTTTTTAATCCCCCTACCAGTATCTTTAACCGAAATAAACAAATTACACCTTTTATTTTTCAAATCATTAACACACTTAACATCCAAAACTATTTGCCCAGAATCAGTATACTTAGCCGCATTCGTAAGTAAATTTAAAACAATCTGCTTTAACTTACCAGCATCACCATTTAAAGTAAAAGGCAAATCTGGACTTAAACTAAGGGCAAAATCAATTGGCTTTTCCTTAATCCTTGGCATAATAAGCTTTCCAAGATTTTCAAATACTTCCTTAGGATGATAATCCTTTAAAATAACATCCATCTTATTAGCCTCAATTTTAGAAATATCCAATATCCCATTTACAATTTCCAATAAATTATGAGAAGCTAAAACAATATCTTTCGCATACTCCTTAACATCTAAAGAACCATCATCACTAATCAAACACTCACTAAAACCAACAATCGCATTTAAAGGTGTCCTTATCTCATGACTCATACTAGATAAAAATTCAGTCTTCGCCTTATTAGCCTTCTCCGCTTGATTTTTAGCCGCATTTAAAGCCGCGATCAAACGCATATCCGGATTTTCAATCGTAAAATACATAACCCCAACCACAATTGATTGACAAGTAATTAATAAATGAATACCCGGAATAAGTGGCTGAATAAACAAAACCAAAACTCCAAAAATAATTAAAACAACTAACGAAATATACTCCTTCTTTTTAATATTCTTAATATTAGTCAAAACAAAATAAAACATCAAAGCCAAACAAATACCAAAAACCGCATAACCAAAATTAACCGCCAAACCATCCGAATAAATACCACCTGCATCATTTTTAACCGTCAAAGGCAAAACACTAATAATAAGAAACGCCAAAAAATAACTAACAATAAATAATTTATTTAACTTCCGAGACTTGGTTGCCACCACATAATAATAAAGCATCAAAAAATAAATCCACGATATTAAATAAACAACATAAAGTTTAGAAATAAATATATTTAAAAAAGAATTTAATGAAAAAGCACTCATCGTAAAAAAGCCAATTATATCCACCGCTAAACCAATAAGCGTAATAATTAATAATAAAGAATAAATATGGTTTTCTAAAATATCATATCTTTTTTTTGAAAAATATGAACAAACAAAAATTAAAATAAAAAGCAAACTACAGATCGAAAACGAAACACTGCCCATATCATCACCTTACATAAAATTATACTATAATTAAAAAAAATATCCAAGGACATTTGAATATTATTTTTTAAAATGTTTAAGCGATAAACCATTTTCCTTAACTTTACTAAGATTACATTCATCTAATAAAACATCATCCATAATCTTACCACCTAAATTTCTTGGCATTTTATCTACGAAAAAATAATCCATTGGCACTGATGTTTCCTCTAAATTAGTATAACATAAATCCTTAATTTTATCTTTAAAATCTTCTTTGTCAATACCTTCACTTACCTCTATAAAAGCAACCGGTACCATCTGCTCAATATCATGCTCAATACCAATTACCCGGCAAGATAACACCCCAGGAATCTGACTAATAAAATCCTCAATATAAGAAGGATGAACATTAAAACCAGCCCGCATAAAAATGTCTTTAATTCGATCCGTCATAAAAAACTGCCCATCACTATCAACATACCCAATATCTTTCGTATGTAACCATTTTTTTCCATCACCATGCACTTGTAAAACCTTATTTGTTTCCTCTTCATTATTTAAATAACTATCCATAACCGTTGGACCACTAATACATATCTCCCCCATTTTTCCATACTCTAACTCCTTATCACTTCCAGCTTCAAAAATACCCATATTTAAAAGCATCAAAGGCACACCTAAACCCCGGTATTTATAGGTTCCTTTCTTAGCATAAGT